>JAFATL010000183.1 GCA_019243975.1 Actinomycetota bacterium
GGGGCTTGGGCACCTTGTCGGTGTACGGGCGCAGGCGCTTGCCCCGCCCGCCCGCCATCACCATCGCCACCGGCGCCGGCCCGTCAGGCGAACGGGGCTGCACGTCGACCAGCTTGCCGTCGTCGACCTCGACCGTGATCGGCAGCCTCGACGCGCGCGCCAACCGCTTCGCCATCACCGACGACACGGGCGCCGTCTCGTCAGCGCCGCGCATGAGCGCATGGCGGATGTCGGTGTCGCTCACCGTGCCCAGCACCTGCCGACGCCCGTCGACGACCACGCCCGCGCCCCGGTGATTGGCGTTCACGCGCGCCAGCGCGTCGATGAGCGCGTCGTCGGGCCGCACGATGAACGGGCGGACGTCAGCCACGCGTCCCCGCCAGTTCCAGCACCCACGCGGCCAGGTCGTCGGCCGCCCGGGGCCGGGCCACGCCGTGAGCGGCCGTGCTCATGCGGTCGAGCTCAACGCGGTCGTCGAGCAACCGCTCGACCATCGGGCCCAGGTGGTCGGCGGTGGCCTGCTCGTCGCGCACCATCAATGCTGCCCCCGGCTCGACCAGCACCGACGCGTTCACGGCCTGGTGGTCGTCGGGAGCGTAGGGATAGGGCACGAGCACGGCCGGCAGGCCCGTCACCGCCAGCTCGGCCACGGTGCCGGCGCCCGCCCGGCACACCGTCAGGTCGGCGGCCGCGTAGGCCGTCTCGATGCGGTCGAAGAACGACACGCAGCGGGCCACCGACGAGCCGCCGCTGTCGGCCAGCGCCTGCTCCACCGTGTCGGCGTGGGCGCGGCCCGCCTTCACGACGAGCCGCACGTCGCGCCGGTGCCGCCACCGGGCCGCCAGCCCGACGGCCGCTTCGTTGAGCCGCAGCGATCCTTGACTGCCGCCGTTCACCAGCACCATGGCCACCTCGGGCGCGAGGTCGAACTCGCGCCGGGCCTCGGGCCGCAGCGCGCCGCGGTTGAACCCCGCCATGTCGGCGCTCAACGGCATGCCGACAGTGCGCGTCGGCTGCTTGAACGACGCCTTGGCCTGGTCGAACGCCAGCGCCACGTTGGGCGTGAACCGGGCCGCCAGCTTGTTGGCCCGCCCCGCCACCGCCCCCGACTCGTGGATGAGCGACGGCACCCGCGCCGTGCGAGCGGCGACGACCAGCGGGATGCCCGCGTACCCGCCCATGCCCACCGCCACGTCGACGCCCTCGGCGCGCAGCAGGCGCCGGCACTGCCACGTGGCGCGCGGGAAGGCGTACGGCAGCTTGGCGCGCGACCTCCCAGCGAACGGCACCATGTCGACGAACGCCACCCGGTGCCCGGCGTCGGGGATGAGCCGGCTCTCCAGACCCCGTCGGGTCCCGACGAACACGATGCGCACGTCGGGGCGGGCCCGCTGCAGCGCTTCGGCCAGCGCCAATCCCGGATAGATGTGCCCGCCCGTCCCGCCGGCGGCAATTGCCACAGAAGGGGCGTGTTCGCTGACCGACATCGCCCGGCGAACGTACTAGCCGTCGCCACCCACGGCGTTCCTCACCAATGACTAGTCACAATTGACTACGGCAATTTGGACATCAATGACTATTCCGCGCCGGGTGGGAAGGTGGTCCCCTGATGGCAACGACTCTTGCGGGGGCGAGGGGAAATCAGGTGCAGATGACAGAGGAACGTCCAGGGCGGGGGCCCGTCGAGCGACCGTCGCTCGGCTGCCGGAACTGCGGCGCATCGATGCCGCTGTCCCGGACGGTGGTCCTCGGCAACCACGAGCGCATGTTGCAGTGCGCGGAGTGCGGCACGATCACCCGCTGGTCGCTCTCGGCGGTGCACGACCTGGGCGAGGGCGACGTGGCCGACCTGCGCGACGCCATCGACCTGCGTGACGAGAAGGTCATCGACCTCGACCTCGAGGTGGGCGAGCACACGTCGCGCACCAACGGCCGCAGCCACTAGGGCCCGGCCAACCCCGACTCGGCGGGCGGCGCGGCGTCGTCCTCGGCCGCCCGCGCTGCCATGGCCGCCCGACCGTCGGACGCGGCCAGGTTGCGCGCCGTGTTCACCAGCGACACGTGGGAGAACGCTTGTGGGAAGTTGCCCACCAGCCGGTTCGCAACCGGGTCGTACTCCTCCGACAGCAGCCCGACGTCGTTGGTCAGGCCGACCAACCGCTCGAACAGCGTCCGGGCCTCGTCGGTACGGCCCTGCATGATGAGGTTGTCGGCCATCCAGAACGTGCACGCGAGGAACACGCCTTCGCCGGGCGGCAGGCCGTCGACCTCGGCCGAGCTGGCCTCGTGGTACCGCAACACGAACCCGTCGCGCGTGAGGTCGCGCTCGATCGCCGCCACCGTTCCCTTCACCCGCTCGTCGGTGGCAGGCAGGAACCCCACCAGCGGCATCATCAGCAGCGACGCGTCGAGCTGATCCGACCCGTAGTACTGCGTGAACGAGTTGCGGTTGGCGTCGTACCCGTTCTTGCACACGTCGGCATGGATGGCGTCGCGCAGCCGGCGCCACTCGTCGACGGGCCCGTCGTTGCCAAACCGTTCGACGGCCTTCACGGCGCGGTCCACCGCCACCCACGCCATTACCTTCGAGTGGGTGAAGTGCCGGCGCGGCCCCCGCACCTCCCAGATGCCTTCGTCGGGCCGCGTCCACGCCCCCTCGACGAAACCCACCAGCGCCCGCTCCAGGTTCCACGCCGCCTCGTCGGGGACGATGCCGGCGCCCCGGGCCTGGTGCATGGCGTCGAGCACCTCGCCGTACACGTCGAGCTGGAACTGCCCGAAGGCGGCATTGCCGATGCGGACCGGAGACGAGTCCTCGTAGCCGGGCAGCCACGGCACCTCCATCTCGAACAGCCGCCGCTCACCCGCCGGCCCGTACATGATCTGGAGGGCGGCGGGATCGCCGGCGACGGCGCGTAGCAGCCAGTCGCGCCAGGCCGCCGCCTCCTCGACGTACCCGGCGCCGAGCAGCGCCCACAGCGTGAAGGTGGCGTCGCGCAGCCAGCAGAAGCGGTAGTCCCAGTTGCGCACGCCGCCCAGGTGCTCGGGCAGCGACGTGGTGGCGGCAGCGACGATGCCGCCCGTGGGCGCGTACGTCAGCGCCTTCAACGTCTCCAGCGAGCGCAGCACGATCGGCCGGTAGGGGCTGTCCCGGGGGAACTCGCACTGCTCGGCCCAGCGCGTCCACCACTGCTCGATCTCGCGCACCGCATGGGTGGCGTCGATGGCGCGGGGCGGCGGCTCCGTCGACGGGCACCACGTGAGCACGAACGGCACGTGCTGGCCCTCCGACACCGAGAACTCGGCCACGGTCGTGAGGTTCTCGCCGTGGGGGCGCACGCCACTGCGCAGCCACAACGACTCGGGACCGGCGACCATCATCAGGTCGCCGTCGACGCGCCGCACCCAGGGCACGATCGACCCGTAGTCGTAGCGGACGACGAGCTCCATGCGCATCGGCACGCGCCCGCGCACCCCTTCGACGACGCGCACGACCTCGGGGTACTCGACGCGCGGCGACATGCAGTCGACCACGCGCACGGTGCCCTCTTCGGTGACGAACTCCGTCTCCAACACCAGGGTCTCGCCGCGGTAGCGACGGGTCACGCGCTTCACGCCGCCCGCCGGCGCGATCTGCCAGTGCCCGTGCGATTCGTCGCCGAGCAGCGCCGCGAAGCAGGCGCCGCCGTCGAAACGGGGCAGGCACAACCAGTCGATGCTGCCCGTCTTGCTCACCAGCGCGGCGGTGTGGGTGTCGCCGATGAGCGCGTAGTCCTCGATCGGCGTCGACATCGCGTTCAGCCGCCGGAGACGAAGCTCAGCCGCACCCGGCGCCGCGGGTTGTCCTCGTTGGTGTCGACCAGCACGACGTGCTGCCACGTGCCCAGCGCCATCTGGCCGTCGAGCACCGGGACGGTCAACGACGGGCTGAGCAGGGCGGGCAGCAGGTGGTCGGCGCCGTGGCCGGGCGACCCGTGGCGGTGGGTGTAGCGGTCGTCGCGCGGCAACAGCCGGTCGAGCAGCTCGCGCAGGTCGGGTTCGGAACCGTCGCCCAGCTCGATCACGGCGATGCCGGCGGTGGCGTGGGGCACGAACACGTGCAGCAGGCCGTCGCCTTCACCCCGGCAGAACTCGGCCGCGGCGGGCGTCAGATCGACGTACCAGCGGCCGGTGGTGTCGAGGGTGAGCTCCTCGGACCGCATCCCGTCAGAGCGACGGTTCTGCGTTCGACTCGACGTCGCCCACCGACGAATGCGCCGGAGGCTCCGACGACGACGGCGGCGGCGGCTGCTGCTCGAAGCTGCCGTGCCGGCCGGCGCCGGCGACGAAGCGCTTGGCGCCTTCCTGGGCCTCGCCCGAGCGGATGACGTCGAGCCCGAGGTGGCGCTCGTTCACCAACGCCTCGGCCAACGTCATCGACCACTGCTCGTACGACGACTCGCGGTCGGACCGCATGCACAACGGCGGGAAGGCGGCGATCTCGTGCGCCATCGCCACCGCTTCGGGCAACGCCTGGCCCGGCTCGACGAGGCGGTTGGCCAGCCCCATCGTGCGCGCTTCGTCGCCGGAGACGCCGCGCCCGGTGAGGATCATGTCGAGGGCGTGGCTGTGGCCGATCAACCGGGGCAGGCGCACGGTGCCGCCGTCGATCAACGGCACGCCCCACCGCCGGCAGTACACGCCGAACACGGCGTCGCGCGCCGCCACGCGCAGGTCGCACCAGATGGCCAGCTCCAGCCCGCCCGCGACGGCGTGGCCCTCGACCGCCGCGATCACCGGCTTCGACAACAGCATGTAGGTCGGGCCCATCGGGCCGTCGCCGGCGCGCCGCACCCGCGTGGCCGGGCCGTCGGCCACCGCTTTGAGGTCGGCGCCGGCGCAGAACGTGCCGTTGGCCCCGGTGAGGACAGCGACCGCCAGCTCGTCGTCGGCGTCAAACGCGCGGAAGGCGTCGGCCAATGCGAGCGACGTCGGGCCGTCGACGGCGTTGCGCACCTCGGGCCGGTCGATGGTGACGACGAGGACGTCGCCGTCGCGGTCGGTGCGCACGGTGTCGGTCATCGCCCCGCGCTCACTCCGTCGGCGGGCCCGACTCGAACGGCCGGCCTTCCTTCACCCATCCCCCGGTACCGCCCGCCACCGACACGGCGTCGACGCCGACCTGGCGCAGAGCGGTGGCGGCGTTCAGGCTGCGCCCGCCGCCCTGGCAGATCACGTAGACGCGGTCGCCGGTGGGGATCTCCTCCCACCGCTGCTGCAGCTCGGACATGGGGATGAGCCGGACCCCGGCCACGTGCGCCCGCTCGTATTCGTCGCGCTCGCGCACGTCGACGACGACCTTGCCCTCCTGCAGGGCCGTGGCCAGCTCGTCGAACCCGACCTCGGGCGCTCGTTCCTCGGCGGCGTCGCTCATACCCCGCCGAAACTAGCCCCGACGGCGCCTTTGGGCGCCTACGGGGCCAGGCACTCCACCTTCCAGCCGTCACCATCGCGGGTGTGCCGCTCACGGTCGTGGAGGCGGTCGTCCTTGTGGGTCCAGAACTCGATCGTCACGGGCAGGACCCGCAAGCCACCCCAGAACGGCGGGCGGGGCACCGTGTCGCCGGGCCAGCGGGCGGTCAGCTCGGCCACCTTGTCCTCGAGGACCTGGCGGCTGGTGATGACGCCGCTCTGGGGCGACGCCCACGCGCTGATCCGGCTGCCCGGCGGCCGGGACGCGAAGTACGCGTCGGACTCCTCGGCGCTCACCCGCTCGACCGGGCCCGTCACCCGCACCTGCCGGCCCATCACGTGCCACGGGAACACCAGCGCGGCCCGCGGGTTGTCGCGCAGCTGCATGCCCTTGTCGCTGTCGTAGTTGGTGAAGAAGGAGAAGCCCCGCTCTTCGACGCCCTTGAGAAGGACCATGCGGGCGGCGGGGGCGCCGTCGGCCCCGACCGTGGCGAGGGTCATCGCCGTCGGCTCGTGCACGCCGAAGGTGGTGGCCTCGGCCAGCCACTGCTGGAACTTGGCGATGGGGTCCTCGGCGGGCGCAGGCGGCGAGCTCATGACGAGCCCCAGCCTGTCAGCCCTTGGGGCGGAGGAACTCGACGAGCGGCTTGGGCACCTGGCGGGCGCCGTACCGCAGCGCCGCCTCGTAGGCGAGCGCCTGCAGCTCGAGGTCGAGCACGGTCGGCTGGTCGCCGTCGGGCGCGCCCGCATCGGCGTCGGGCAGGACGGTCGGCCCCGTGTCGTGGGCGTGGTCGTTCACGTGGTGGCTTCGACCTTCTGGAGGGCGGCCCGGATGTCGTCGACCTTGCACGCCAGCAGCCGATGGCTCTCGTCAGCGAGGGCATTGACCTCGACCACGGCGACATCGAGGGCGTGGCGGTGGCGTTCGAACACGCCGTTCCACGGATCGGGGGCGGCGGCGGCCAGCTCGGCCAGGCTGGGGTTGGGGACGAGGCCGAGATCGATCGCCAGCTCGTCGACGGCGACGGCCCGGGTGAGCTCGGCGCGCTGCAGCTCGATCATGATCAGCTCGACCTCGCGGGTCGCGCTGGGGAGCCAGCGCACGCGGCCGGCGGCCACCAGCAACTGCTCTTCTGTGAGCTTGAACTGGAGCAGCTCCAACAGACGCCGCTCCCGCCACAGGATGTCCGACACCTCGCGCAGTCGCATGGTTCCTCTCAGCAGCCTCCCGGCGTGTTTGATCGACACCGAGCGGCGCTTCGTAAGCGAAACCTAGGTCAAAAGGCCTAACGCCACGGCCCGCGCGATCGCCTCGTGGCGGTCCTTCGCCTCGAGCTTGGCGTAGATGTGCGCGAGGTGGGTCTTGACCGTCGCACGGGTCACGAACAGCGCCTCGGCGATCTCCTGGTTCGAGCGTCCGGCGGCCAGGGCGGCCAGCACCTCGCGCTCCTTGCCCGTCAGCAACGACGCCGACGTGGGGGCCGACGGAGCCACCGCGCCCACCAACAGTGGCAACAACGCCGGCGCGATCACCCGCTCGCCCGCCTCCACCCGGTCGAGGGCGTCGGCCAGCTCCTCGCCGCCGACCGAGCGCACCAGGAGGGCGTCGGCGCCCTCGGTCAGCAGGGCCGACATCTCGTCCTTGGTGGGGTTGGTGAGCAGCAGCGCGACCTTGGGGACGGGGTCGAGCGTGGCCGCCTCGATCACGACGTCGAGCGCCGGTCGGTCGAGGTGGTTGCCGAGAATCAGCAGGTCAGCGCTATTCGCACGGGCCCAGGCGATGCCGTCGCGGCCATGCTCGAACTCGGCGATCGTCTCGACTTCGCGGGCCGTCAGCACGGCGGCGATGCCGAGGCGGACGAGGGCCCACTGGTCCACGATCACCGCCCGCGTCGCCATGAAGTCGATCGTACGGCGCGCCTCTCTGCACGACAGGACTAGTCCGTGGCGGCCCGCGGTCATCGTCCGTTCGCGCGCACTTGGGGAAAAAGATCATCCCAACGGCGGATTTAGTCGGCGGCGGGAGACGCCGATACTCCCGAGCATGGGGGGAACCCACACCAACAGAGACCTGTCCACCACCCAGCGTGACGAGGAGGCATTGGTCAGAGACCACCTCCCGCTGGTGCACTACGCGGTGGCCGAGGTGGCCGCCCGGGTGCCCCGCCACGTCTCCCGAGATGATCTCATCTCGGCCGGGATGGCCGGGCTGGCGCACGCCGCCCGCAACTTCGATCCCGAGCGCGGCATCCGCTTCGACCGCTACGCCGCCCCCCGCATCCGGGGCGCGCTGCTCGACGAGCTTCGCCACGGCGACTGGGCCAGCCGCTCGGTCCGCCGCCAGGCCCGCAGCGTCCGCGACGCCGCCGAGACCCTGACGATGGAGCTCGGTCGCACGCCGACCAACAACGAGATCGCCGACAAGATGGGCTGCGACCAGAAGGTGGTCGAGGCCCTCAACGAAGACGTCCACCGCGCCGTCGTCCTCAACTACGACTCGCTGGTGGCCCAGGGCAGCGCCGACGAGGTCATGCCGGCCGAGTCGCGCACGCCCGACTCGATCCTGCTCGACCGTGAGCGTCAGGCCTACCTGGTCGACGCGGTCGCCGCCCTGCCCGAGCGCCTGCGCCGGGTCGTCGTCGGCTACTTCTTCGAGGAGCGGTCGATGCAGGAGCTGGCCGACGAGCTCGGCGTCACCGACTCGCGCATCTCGCAGATCCGGGCCGAAGCGCTCGAGTTGCTGCGGGAGGGCATGAACTCGCAGCTGGAGCCGGAGGCCGTCGAGAAGCCGGCCCGAAGCCAGCGCGTCGCCCGCCGCAAGCAGGCGTACTACGCGGCCATCGCCAAGCGCACCGACGCCAAGACGCGCATCTCCACCGATGCGTCGCTCGGCAGCCTCGTCGAACTGTCGGCCTAATCAGCGCAGCGCCGTCACGCGGCGCACGTAGCCTCACGGTCGTGACCGACCGTCAACGCACGTTCTCGGGTTCGCCGTTCGAAGGCACCATCGGGTTCTGCCGCGCCATTCGCGTCGGCGAGCGCGTGCTCGTGTCCGGCACCGCACCGATCTGGCCTGACGGGTCGTGCCCTGACGACGCGGTAGTGCAAGCAGCGCGCTGCCTCGAGATCATCGTGAGCGCGCTGGAGAACGCGGGCGCCCGTGCGTCCGACGTCGTGCGCACGCGCATGCTGCTCACCGACGCGTCGGACGGCGAAGCAGTGGGACGCGCCCATGCAGCCGTGTTCGGCGAGCACCCGCCCGCCGCCACCATGGTCGTGGTGGCGGCGTTGCTCGACCCCCGCTGGAAGGTAGAGATCGAAGCCGAGGCTGTTCTTTCTGCGGATGGGCGCCCCAACCCATCCGCGTAGGCGCCGGGGCCCCGCCGCAGGCCGTCATCGCCGGAGTCGGTCCCCCGGCGCGGCTCTATAGCTAGGCGAGGACCGACGGCAGCGGCTCGGCGTGCACGACCGTGAGCCGCTTGGTGGGCCGGGTCAGCGCCACGAACAACGCCCGGTCGCCCTGGTGGGCCTCGCGCAGGAGACGGGCGGGTTCGACCACGAGGGCACCGTCGAACTCGAGGCCCTTCACCACTTCGACGGCCACCAACGTGATGGCGGCGTCGAGACTGTCGTTGGCCTGCCCGTAGGCGACGCCGGCCCGGTCGAAGGCGGCGCTGATGTCGGGCAGCATCGACGAGGGCGAGATCACCGCCACCGTGCCGTTGCCGACCGCCTGCGACAGCTCGCGGGCGCGGGTGACGATCTCGTCGTAGAGGCGGGACGCCACCACCGGCACGAACAGTGGCGACACGCCGCTCGACCGCACCGGGTTGGGAGCGCTGGCGCCCGGGAGTGCCACCGCCAGCACGCGCGCGGCGACGTCCATGATCTCGCTCGGCGTGCGGTAGTTGATCGACAGCTCGACGACGCGCGCCGGGCGGCGGTCGGGCAGGTGGGCGAGCACGTCTTCCCAGCGCGCCGGCGCCCACGGGCCGGTGGCCTGGGCCACGTCGCCCACGATCGTCATCGACCCCGACATCGAGCGGCGGGCGACCAGCCGCAGCTGCATGGGCGACAGGTCCTGCGCCTCGTCGACGACAATGTGCCCGTACGTCCGCGGTGCCTCATCGCCGTTGCGGCGGCGACGGCGCGGCCCGAGCAGCACCGACGCCTCGTCGAGGAGCGCCAGGTCGGCGGACGTCCAGCGGATCTGGTCGGCGTGGGCGCTGCGGGGCCGGTGCAGCGCCCTCAGCTCGTCGGCCGACAGCAGGTCGCGCCCCGCCGACGCGATGAGGGCGGGTGCACCGAGCAGGTCGTGCACCAGTTCGATCGGCGTGAGCAGTGGCCACATGCGATCGAGGGCGGCCGTCACCTCGGGCAGCGCGCGCAGTTGCTCGAACAGGTCGTCGTCGGATTCGTTGGCGCGCACCTCGGCCGGGTCGAGGCCGTACTCGGCGGCCAGGTCGTCGGGCACGGTCGCGTCAGGACGCAGGCCGGCGCGCGTCGCCCGCTCGACCGCCGACTTGTACTGCGACTCGAGTCGGCGCAGCACCAGCGTCTCCACCTGGCGGCGCCGCGCGTTGTGGGTGCCGGGCCGCCGCTTCACGGTGGACACGATGTCGGCCGTCGTCTTGGCGCTGAGTCGCAGCCGGTACGAACCGAACGGCACGTCGAGGTCGTGCGGCAGCGCCCGCTGCCGGTCGGCGACGGCACGCGAGAGGAACCGCACCATGCGGGTGTCGCCCTTCACCTGCGCAGCCAGCGGCGCGTCGACCCCGCGAGCGCGCGCGTCGCTCACCAGCCCGTCGACGGTGCTGAGCACGACGCCCGTCTCACCCAGCGACGGCAGCACGTGCTCGATGTAGCGGAGGAACACGGGGTTGGGCCCGAGCACGAGCACGCCCTGGCGCTCGAGCGGGAACCGGTACGTGTAGAGGAGGTAGGCGGCCCGGTGCAGGGCGACGGCGGTCTTGCCCGTGCCGGGCCCGCCCTGGACCACGAGCACGCCCGGCAGGGGGGCCCGGATGACCTCGTCCTGCTCGCGCTGGACGGTGGCGACGATGTCGCGCATGCGGCCCGACCGCGACTGCTCGAGGGCGGCCAGCAGAGCGCCCGTGCCCACCAACTCGACGTCGTCGTCGCCGGTGGCCCCGTCGGCCGCGAACACCTCGTCCTCGATGCCGACGACCTGGCGGCCCTCGGTGGCGAAGTGCCGGCGCAGGCGCAGGCCCATGGGGTGACGGCCGGTGGCCCGGTAGAAGGGCTCGGCCACGGGGGCCCGCCAGTCGACGACGAGCGGCTCCTGGTCGGCGCCCGAGACGGCCAGGCGGCCGATGTAATAGACGCCGCTGTCGCCATTGTCGGGAATGCCGTCGATACGCCCGAACGAGAGTGGCTGGTCGCCGATGTCCAGCTGTTCCAGCCGGCGCAGGGTGTTGACCACGACGATGTCGCGCTCGGCCCGGGCCTGGAACGTGCCGCCCTTGGTCGACGCCAGCGCCGCCTGGAGGCGCTCGGTGGCGCCCGCACGCATCTCAGCCAAACGCTCGTAGGCGGCGTCCATGTACGCCTGTTCCGCCTCGAGGTCGGGATGAACCGCCGCCGCCACCACCTCCCCTGCTGTGCCCTCGGCTCCTGACGTCAGCGCCCCCACGCCAGGTGGGGAACAGAAGATTGTACTGGCTGCCGCCGGGGCTTGGCTACGGCCGCCTGTGCCTCGGCGCAGGGGTTGGGGGCCCCTGCGCACCGCGCTGGGCCGGTGAGGCCCAGCGCCATGTAACGGTAGTTTTCGTTTGATGACCGGGACCCTGGCCGAGGCGCCATTTCTCCGTGCGTGCCGCCGCCAGCCGACCGCCCACCGGCCGGTGTGGTTCATGCGCCAGGCGGGCCGCTCCCTGCCCGAGTACCGGAAGATCAGGGAGCGGGCCTCGATGTTCGAGATCATGCGGGACCCCGCCCTGACGGCTGAGGTCACGCTGCAGCCCGTCCGCCGGCTGGGTGTCGACGCCGCCATCCTCTTCTCCGACATCGTCACCCCCCTCGCCGCCATCGGGGTCGACGTCGACATCAAGCCGGGCGTGGGCCCGGTGTTCGGCCAGCCCGTGCGCACGTCGGCCGACCTGGCCCAGCTGCGGCCGCTGGAGCCCGACGCCGACATGCCGTGGGCGGCCGAGGCCGTGCGCCTGGTGGTGGCCGAGCTCGGTTCCACGCCGCTGATCGGGTTCGCGGGCGCCCCGTTCACGGTGGCCAGCTACCTGGTCGAGGGCGGCCCCAGCCGCGAGTACGCCAACACCAAGCGGCTGATGCGGACCGACCCCACGCTGTGGCGCATCCTGCTCGACACCTTGGCCGACATCTCCCTCGCCACCCTGCGGGCCCAGATCGAAGCGGGCGCGTCGGCGGTGCAAGTGTTCGACAGCTGGGCGGGCACGTTGAGCGCGGCGGACTACGAGCGGTACGTGCTGCCGTCCAGCCGCCGCATCTTCGACGGCCTCGCCGACTTGGGGGTGCCCCGCATCCACTTCGGCGTCGGCACGGGCGAGCTGCTCGGCCTGATGGGAGCGGCCGGCGCCGATGTCGTGGGCGCCGACTGGCGCGTGCCGATTGCCGACGCCCGCACCCGCATCGGCCCCGACAAGGCGGTGCAAGGCAACCTCGACCCGGTGCTGTGCCTGGCCCCGTGGGAGGTCGTCGAACCCGCCGCCCGCGACGTCATCGCCTCAGCCGGCGACGCCCCCGGCCACATCTTCAACCTGGGCCACGGCGTCCTCCCCGACACCAACCCCGACATCCTCAAGCGTCTCGTCGACCTCGTCCACAGTGCCTGACGCCGTTTCCGCGCCCCCCTCGCCGTTCTGGCACCCCGATCGGGCGCGTCAGGTACCAATCGGGGTGCCAGAAGCATGAAACAACCGGTTGGGGTGCTCGTCATGGCCTACGGGACGCCCGCGTCGGCGGAGGACGTGGAGGCGTACTACACGCACATCCGGCGGGGGCGGGCGCCGACGGCGGAGCAGCTGGCCGATCTGCAGCGACGGTACGACGCCATCGGGGGCGTGTCGCCGTTGCGGGCGCGCACGCAGTCGCAGGCCGACGCCATCCAGGCCGCGCTCGGCGACGACTACGTCATCGCGCTGGGGCAGAAGCACGCGGCGCCGTACATCGAGGACGGGGTCGCGTCGTTGGTCGACGCGGGCGTGGCGCGCATCGTCGGCTTGGTGTTGGCGCCGCACTACTCGGCATTGAGCGTGGGCGAGTA
>JAFATL010000236.1 GCA_019243975.1 Actinomycetota bacterium
CGGAGGGGAAGCGCCGGCTGAAGGTGCTCATCGCCATGGTCACGGTGCTGTGCCTGACCGGGGGAGCGTTCCTGGCCATGCGGTCGCCGTTCCTCGACGTCGACCGCCTGCAGATCCTGTCGGGCCCGCACACGCCTGCGCAGGAGATCACCGCCGCCGCCGGCGTGCCCAAGCACCGCGCCCTCGTCGACGTCGACACGGGCGCCGTGGCCCGGCGGATCCGCACGCTGCCGTGGGTCCGGTCGGTGCGGGTGACCAAGAAGTGGCCGGCGACCGTCCGCATCGAGGTGGTCGAGCGGGTGCCGGCCGCCGCTGTCCCGGCCGCGGCCGGGGGCTGGGCCCTGGTCGACCGCTTCGGCCGGGTGCTGGCCCGGGTGGGCGCCGCGCCGCCCGACGTCCCCCCGGTGGTCGACGTGGCGCCGGTCGGGGGGCCGGGCACGAACGTGTGGGCCTCGGTGCGCCCCAGCCTCGCCGTGGCAGGCGCCCTGCCGCGCGCCCTGGTGCCCCGAGTGGCCGGCGTAGGGCCGGGGGAGGACGGTGAGGTGCAGCTTCACCTCAAGCCTTCCGGCGTGGCGCGGCTTGGAACGCCGACCGACCTGGCCGCCAAGCTGTCGGCGCTGGTCGTCGTCCTCGACCACGTCCCGATGGCCACCAGCGCCGGCGTGGCGGTGGTGGATGTCCGGGTTCCCACCACTCCAGTCGTGACGCGGTCCTTGACCCCATCGTCGACCGGCCGTTAGAGTCTCGACCGCGGGCGGAGGTTGACATAACTCTAAACCTCAACTGAAGGTTGAGGTTCCGCTCCCAACTTCCCCCCAGAAGCAGCGCAGCAGCTTCCAGCACCCCCGATCGGAGAGTCGAATGGTCGGCGCAGCCCAGAACTACATCGCGGTGATCAAGGTGGTCGGCATCGGCGGCGGCGGCGTCAACGCCGTCAACCGCATGATCGACGCCGGCCTGCGTGGCGTGGAGTTCATCGCCGTGAACACCGACGCCCAGGCCCTGCTCATGAGCGATGCCGAGCTCAAGCTCGACATCGGCCGTGAGGTCACCCGCGGCCTCGGCGCAGGCAGCGACCCCGAGGTGGGCGAGGCGGCGGCCGACGAGAACCGCGACATGATCGAAGAGGTCCTGAAGGGCGCCGACATGGTGTTCATCACGGCCGGCGAGGGCGGCGGCACCGGCACCGGCGGTGCGCCGATCGTGGCCGAGATCGCCAAGAACCTCGGCGCCGTCACCATCGGCGTCGTGACCCGCCCGTTCGCCTTCGAGGGGCGCCGGCGGGCCGTGCAGGCCGACTCCGGCATCACCAAGCTCAAGGAGAAGGTCGACACCCTCATCATCATCCCCAACGACCGTCTGCTCACGGTGGCCAACGACAAGACGTCGATGGTCAACGCGTTCAAGATGGCCGACGAGGTGCTGCTGCAGGGCGTGCAGGGCATCACCGACCTGATCACCACGCCGGGCCTGATCAACACCGACTTCGCCGACGTGAAGATGATCATGAGCAACGCCGGCACCGCCATCATGGGGATCGGTGCGGCGTCGGGCGAGGGACGTGCGGTCAACGCCGCACGGGCCGCCCTCGACAGCCCGCTCCTCGAGGCGTCCATCGAGGGCGCCCGCGGCATCCTGCTCAACATCGCCGGCGGCAGCGACCTGGGCCTGTTCGAGGTCAACGAGGCGGCCAGCATCATCGCCCAGGTGGCCCATCCCGACGCCAACATCATCTTCGGTTCGGTCATCGACGATGCGCTCGGCGACGAGCTGCGCGTCACCGTCATCGCCGCCGGGTTCGAGCGGTGGGAGGAGAAGGGCGGCCGCGGCAGCGAGCGTGCGGGCCGCAGCCTCGGCCTCAGCGACCGCGACGACGTCTTCTCGGGCGGCGGCGATCTCGACGTCGGCGACGACGACGACTTCGACGTCCCGTCGTTCCTGAAGTAGCCCTGCCGGCGGCCGGTCTCCAGCTCGGTCCAGCACGCGTCCGGTTCACCGGGCGGGCGGAAGGCGATCTGCGCCACGACCCAGATCGCCGCCCCGCCGTGCTGGATCGCCCCTGGAGCTGGCTGCGGCAAGTGCACGGCGACCACGTCGTCGACGTGGGCTCGCCCGGCGACGGCGCCGGCGCCGAGGGCGACGGTCTCGTGTCGACGGCACGGGGGACGGCGCTGGCGGTGTTCACGGCCGACTGCGCGCCGGTGGCCATGGCCAGCCCCGAAGGCGTGATCGGTGTCGCCCACGCCGGCTGGCGCGGGTTGCTGGCCGGCATCCTCGAGCGCACGGCCGAGCGCATGCGGCAGGCCGGCGCCACCGACATCACCGCCGCCCTGGGGCCGTGCATCCACGTCGAGTGCTACGAGTTCTCGCCTGCCGACCTCGACACCGTCGCGGGCGGGCTGGGTGACGACGTGCGGGGCCACACCTCGGCGGGCACGCCCGCCCTCGACATGCCGGCCGCCGTGGCTGCGTCGCTGTCGCGTGCCGGCGTGTCGCTCGCCCACGACGCGGGTGTGTGCACCGCCTGCGCCGCGTCCGAGTACTTCTCGCATCGCGCCCGAGCCGAGCCGGAGCGCCAGGCAACGGTCGTGTGGCTGCCGTGACCGAGGCGCCGGTGACGGTGAGTGCCGACGACGTCGTCGCCGGCCTCGCCCGCATCCGCAGCCGCATCGAGGCGTCCGGGCGTGACCCCGAGACGGTGACGATCGTGGCCGTGTCGAAGGGCCTCCCGCCCGACGTCGTCACCGCCGGCGTGCAGGCGGGGCTGCGCGACTTCGGGGAGAACTACGCCGCCGATCTGGCGACGAAGGTCGACGCGTCACCCGGGTTGCGTGTGCGCTGGCACTTCATCGGCGGCGTGCAGCGGCGCCAGGTGCGCACCATCGCGCCGTTCGTCGCCCTGTGGCACGGCGTCGACCGCATCGAAGAGGGCACCGAGATCGCCCGCTTCACGCCTGGCGCCCGCGTGCTGGTGCAGGTCAACCTCACGGCCGAGCCGCAGAAGGGTGGGTGCCGCCCGGGCGAAGCCCGCGTGCTCGTCGACGGCCTGCGGGGCGAAGGCCTCGACGTACGCGGCCTGATGACGATCGGTCCCGCAGGGGAGCCGGAAGGGGCGCGGCCCGCCTTCCGTGCGCTCACGCGGTTGGCCGACGAGTTGGCCCTGCCCGAGCGGTCAATGGGTATGTCGGGCGACTTCGACGTCGCCGTGCAGGAGGGGGCGACGATCGTGCGCATCGGTACGGCGCTGTTCGGTCCACGCCCTGTACGCGACGGAGCGCGACGATAGGCTCCACACCTCAGGAGGCGAGCAATGTCAGTCTTCCGGCGAGCAATGGTCTACCTGGGCCTGGTCGACGACGACTACGACGACTACCAGCCCTACGACGACTCGCAGCCGGTCGCGCCCGCGCGTCCCTCGCGTCCTGCCGCACCGGTGGAGATGGCGGAGACGCGGCTCGAGCCCCAGGGCGGTGGCATCCGCACGCTGCCGCGTGAGCAGCCGGGCCCGGTCGAGCCGATGTCGGGCGTCACCGTGCAGCCCCGGCCCGCAGTCGTGCGCCCGATCGTCCCTGTGCAGAGCAAGGTGCACGTGGTGGAGCCGGCCGGCTTCGGCGACGCGCAGGAGATCGGCGACCGCCTCAAGGCCAGCCAGCCCGTGATCGTCACCCTGCAGGCCGTCGACCCCGACCTGTCGCGCCGGCTGATCGACTTCTGCAGCGGCGCCACCTACGTGCTGGGTGGGTCGATGGAGCGAGTTGCGAAGAACGTCTTCCTGCTGACGCCCTCGAACGTCGAGGTGTCGGCCGAGGAGCGGCGTCGACTTCAGGAGCGCGGGCTGTACCGTTCCTGACCTGTGCGTCTGCTCGGCAACCTCATCGACATCTACTTGCTGCTCCTGATCGGGCGCATCCTGCTCAGCTGGTTCCCGATCTCGCCCGAGTCGCCGATGTCGACCGTGTTCAGCTTCCTCTACCGCATCACCGAGCCGGTGCTCGGTCCCATCCGCCGCATGCTGCCCCCGATCGGCATGGGCGGCATGGCGCTCGATCTCTCCCCGATCATCGTGATCTTCGGGTTGGAGATCCTGAAGAACGCTCTGGTGCGCTGACAGCGGCATACCCAAAGGCTGCGGAGGGCACCGGTACGATGACGGTGTGGAAGTGGACGTCTCCGCGGAACCGGATGCAGCGTCGCCCGAGGCGACACCGATCCCCGAGCAGGCTGAAGACAAGGGTCCTGCTCGCGAGCACATCGCCTCGGACGCGGCCATCGAGGCCGCCGTGCAAGAGGGCCTCGTCGGCATGGACGTCTCCGCCCAGACCCTGCGCGACGTCAAGTTCCGGGAGAAGTTCCGGGGGTACCACCCTGATGATGTCGACGAGTTCCTCGAGCAGGTGGCGGAGGGCATCACCTACCTGCAGGGCCGGCTGCGCGAGGCGCAGCAAGGCGCTGGCTTCGACCCCGACGACCCCGACAAGCCGATCGAGAACAACGAGGCGCTGCGGCGAACGCTCGTGCTTGCCCAGCGCACGGCCGACCTGGCCCTGCAAGAGGCCCGCCACGAGGCCGAGCGCATCCAGTCGCAGGCCAAACAGCACGCGGAGACCATCGTGAGTCGCGCCGAGGAAGCCGCCCGCCGCACCGTGGAGGAGACCAACGCCCGCCTCCGCGAGGAGGTCGGCAAGCTCGAGGCCGCCCGGGTGCGGCTGCGGTCCGACGTCGACGAGCTCGAGCACTACCTCGAGCAGCAGCGCCAGCAGCTCCATGCATCCCTGAGCGCCGCCCTGTCCAAGGTGGAAGACGTGTTGCCTGCGCCGTCGGAGACGGCCCCTGAACAGGACGACGCTGAGGTGCCGGCGGTGCCGTGGCCCGAGCCGGTCGAGCGCTCGGCCCTGTGGGCGCTGTCCGACGACGACGAGCCATCGCTGGCGATCGACGAAGAGCCTGCGCCTGAGGCGGCGACACCGCTCACGGTGGTCGAGGACGCGCCCGACGGCGTGGAGGAAGACGCCGACGGCGCCCGCGCCGCCGCCCCCCGCACCGCCAGCATCTGGGCGGCCGCCGCCACCGGCGACGACGAGCCCTGGGACGCGGGTGGGTCGGCGCTCGACGATGACGACGATGATCCGTTCATCGCCGAGCTGCGCCGGGCCATCACCGACACCTCGCCGCTGGGCCCCCGCGACGATCTTCCTCTGGGGCCGCCTGAGCGCCTGGAACAGCCCCAGGAGCAGGAGGTTCCCGGTCGCAGGCGGTTCCGCCGGAAGGGCCGTTGACGCTGCGCTGACGGGCCTGTAACGCCCGTCACGAAACTCAACCGATCTGAGGGGGAAAGTTGATGACCCCCGCCGCGGCGCGCCTAGGATGCCCGCGCTCCTGCTCGCACCCGATTAGCGGAACGGAAGGTGCTCTTCGTGTTGCTTCTCCTGACGATCGGCCTCGTGGTTGTTGGCGCGGTCGCCCTGGTGATTGGTTTCGTCACCGGCAATCAGCCGCCGATCTTCATTTCGATCGCCTGCAGCGTCCTTGCCGCGTTCGTCCTCGTGGTCTTCTCGAGGATGAGCAGGCGCCAGGCCGGTCCCGCCGGCGTGGCCGCGCCAGTCGGCGGCGAAGCCGCAGGTGCGGTCAGCGACGCGGATGTCGACGACACCGTGCGCGTCGACTCGGCGCCGGCGTCGTCGGCTGCATCGTCGAGCTTCCCGATCGAGGACTACGACGAGTTGCTGGTGAGCGAGATCCTGCCCTTGCTGCCCGAGCTCGACGCCGACGAGCTGCAAGAGGTGCGTGACCGCGAGGAAGGCGGCAAGGCCCGCGCCACCCTCTTGCGCCGTATCGACCAGCTGGCCGAGGAGAGCCGCAAGGCCCCCGAGCCGGAGCCGGAGCCCGAGCCTGCTGTCGACGAGGACGAGCCCGAGTACGAGGACGAAGAGGAAGAGGAAGACGACTTCGCCGACGAGCCGACGCAAGCGGTCGGCGCCGTCGACGAGATCTTCCCGATCGAGGACTACGACGACCTGCGCGTCAACGAGATCCTCCCGTTGCTCCCCGAGCTGTACGACGACGAGCTCGAGGTGGTGGCCGAGCGCGAGCGCGGTGGCGCCAACCGGGCGAGCATCCTCAACCGCATCGCCGAACTGCTGGGCGAGGCGCCTGCACCGGCGCCGGCCAAGAAGGCGGCACCGGCGAAGAAGAGCGCGGCCAAGAAGACTGCGGCCAAGAAGACGCCTGCGAAGAAGGCAGCTGCGCCGGCCAAGAAGTCGACGGCGAAGAAGGCAGCGCCGGCCAAGAAGGCCGCTCCTGCGAAGAAGGCGGCGGCGCCCGCCAAGAAGACCGCAGCGAAGAAGGCACCGGCCAAGAAGGCCGGGGCCGCCAAGAAGCGCTAAGCCGCTCTAGCTGGCGGCCCGCGTCACGCCGATGTGGACGGCGCGGCCGTCCGGGAGCTCGCGGCGGTGCGCGTCGCTCATCTTGTCGTCGGCGTGCAGCAGCTCGACCGCGAGCAGCTGACTGCTGACGTAGTCGCGGTGCGTGTCGACGGCGGCGCGCACGTCGTCGGCGGTGTGCAGCACCAACCGGATGCGGTCGGACACGTCGAGACCGACCTCGCGGCGCACGTCCTGTACGAGGCGCACGACGTCGCGGGCGATGCCTTCGGCCTCCAGCTCGGGCGTGGTGGTGGTGTCGAGCACCACCACACCGTCGTTGCCGGGCAGGGCGCGGGTCGTGTCCTCCGATGCAGCTCGGAGGCGCAGCTCGAACTCACCCGGCTCGAGCACATGGCCGGCGACGGTGACGCGGTCGCCGTCGAGGGCCCAGTCACCGCTCTTGGCCGCTTTGATCACCTGCTGGGTGGCGTCGCCTAGGCGGGCCCCGAAGGTTCCGGGTAGCGGTTGCAGCACGAGGCTGGCGTACTGCTCGACGTCGTCGGTGAGGTCGACCTCTTTCACGTTGAGCTCGTCGGCGATGAGCTCGCGGAAGGGCGTCAGACGCTCGGCCCCCGCCGTGGCGACGGTGAGCGCCGGCAGGGGCAGGCGGGCGCGCAGCTTGGCCGCCTTGCGCAGTGAGTGGGCGGCCGAGCAGACGTCGCGCACGCGGTCCATGCCCGCCACCAGCTCGTGGTCGGCGGGCAGGGCGTCGGCATCGGGCCAGTCGGTGAGGTGCACGCTGCGAACGCCGGTGAGGTCCTTGTAGGCGGCCTCTGCCACCATCGGCAGCAGGGGAGCGGCCACGCGCAACACGGTCTCCAGCACGGTGGCGAGGGTGTCGAAGGCATCGGCGTCGCCGCGCCAGAAGCGGGGCCGGCTGCGGCGGATGTACCAGTTGTTGAGGGCGCCGTCGACGTAGCGCTCGAACGCCTCGCACGCGCCGAACAAGTCGTAGGCGTCGAGGCGGTCGGTGACGGTGGTGACCATGTCGCGCGTCTTGGCGAGGATGTAGCGGTCGAGCGTGTTGGTCGAGTCGGTGCGGGGCGTGGCGCGACGGCCCTCGGCGTTGGCGTAGAGGGCAAAGAAGTACCAGGCGCTCCACAGCGGGTTGATGACGCGCCGGATGACCTCGACGATGCCCTTCTCGGTGACGACCTGGTCGGCGCCCCGCAGGATCGGCGAAGACACGAGGAACCAACGCACGGCGTCGGAGCCGATGCGGTCGAAGGCGTCGAGGGGATCGGTGTAGTTGCGCGATCGCTTCGACAGCTTCTGGCCCTCGTCGTCGAGCACCACACCGTGGACCATGCACGAGCTGAAGGCGGGGCGGTCGAACAGCGCGGTTGCCAGCACGTGCAGCGTGTAGAACCAACCGCGCGTCTGCGAGATGTACTCGACGATGAAGTCACCGGGGTAGTGGTGCTCGAACCACTCCTGGTTCTCGAACGGGTAGTGCACCTGGGCGAACGGCATCGAGCCGGAGTCGAACCAGCAGTCGAGGACGTCCTCGACGCGACGCATCGTCGACTTCCCGGTGGGATCGTCGGGGTTGGGACGCGTCAGCTCGTCGATGGCGGGCCGGTGGAGGTCGGTGGGGCGTACGCCGAAGTCGCGCTCGAGCTCGTCAAGGCTGCCGTACACGTCGACGCGCGGATAGGCGGGGTCGTCGCTCTTCCACACGGGGATGGGCGAGCCCCAGAACCGATTGCGGCTGATCGACCAGTCGCGCGCGCCCTCGAGCCACTTGCCGAAGGCGCCGTCTTTGATGTGCTCGGGCGTCCAGTCGATGAGCTGGTTGTTGGCCAGCATGCGCTCGCGCAACGCAGTGACCCGCACGAACCACGAGCTCACGGCCCGGTAGATGAGCGGCGTGTCGGTGCGCCAGCAGTGCGGGTAGGCGTGCACGTAGCTGTCGTGGCGGACGAGGGCGCCCGCTTCCTTCAGGTCACGGATGATTGGCGCGTTGGCGTCGAACACCACCTGCCCTTCGTACGGTGGCACCTCGCTGGTGAACTTCCCTTGCGCGTCGACGGGCACGACGGTGGTGATGCCGGCTGCTTCGCACACGCGCTGGTCGTCCTCACCGAACCCGGGCGCCATGTGCACGGTGCCGGTGCCGTCCTCGGTGGTGACGAAGTCGCCGCTCAGCACGACGAAGGCGTTGGGTGCGTCGGCGAAGAACGGGAACAGCGGCGTGTAGCGCGTGCCGACCAGCTCGCTGCCCTTGATGGTGCCGACGCGGGTGGCGTTGGCCAGCTGCGCCTCGTACTTGTCGACGGTCGCCTCGCCGATGATGTAGCGGGTGCCGTCCTCCTCGAAGATCGCGTAGTCGATGTCGGGGCCCACCGCGAGGGCCAGGTTCGAAGGCAGAGTCCACGGCGTGGTGGTCCAGACGAGGATCTTGTCGACCGTTCCGCCGGAGGCGGACATGTCATTGTCCAGCTGGAACGTGACGGTGACGGCGGGGTCCTGGCGTTCGCGGTAGGCGTCGTCCTGCCGGGTCTCGAAGTTGGAGAGCGGCGTCTCGCACTCCCAGCAGTACGGCAGCACACGGAAGCCTTCGTACAGGAGGTCCTTCTGCCACAGCTCCTTGAGGGCCCACAGGACGCTCTCCATGTAGGAGAGGTCGAGCGTCTTGTAGTCGTTGCGAAAGTCGACCCAGCGGGCCTGGCGGGTGACGTACTGCTCCCATTCCTGCGTGTAGCGCAGCACCGACGAGCGGCAGTAGTCGTTGAACTTCCCGACGCCGTATTTGACGATCTCGGCCTTGGTGCCGAGCTCGAGCTCCTTCTCGGCCTGCATCTCGGGCGGGAGGCCATGGCAGTCCCAACCGAAGCGACGCTCCACTCGCCGCCCCTGCATGGTGCGGAACCGGGGGATGACGTCTTTCACGTAACCGGTGAGCAGGCTTCCGAAGTGGGGCAGGCCATTGGCGAACGGCGGGCCGTCGTAGAAAACGAACTCGTTGCTGCCGTCGGGGCCGGCGGGGCGCTGGTCGATCGACGCCTGGAACGTGCCGTCGTCGGCCCAGAACGCGAGGATCGACTCCTCGAGCTTGGGCAGGTTCGGTTGCGGCTCGACGTCGGGGTACGGAAGGTCCGTACCTGCGCTCTCCGGGGAAGCCATCTCCCTAGAGTAGGGGCCGTGGTCCCCGAGACTTTCGACATAACGGCCGAGGGCGATGTGGTGCTGCGCCTGCACGTCCAGCCCGGCGCGGGCCGCACGGCGGTGATGGGCACGTTCAACGAGGCGCTGAAGGTGCGGGTGGCGGCGCCGCCCCAGGGAGGCCGGGCCAACGACGCCGTGCTGGCCCTGGTCGCCGACCTGCTGGGCGTGAAACCGACCCAACTCGAGCTCACGTCGGGGGCGTCGGGGCGTGACAAGCGGGTGAAGGTCACGGGTGTGGAGGTCGACGACGTGCGTCGCCTCATCGAGAGCGCGGTCGACACCGGGAATGCCGGCGCCGGGCCCGGCGTTCAGCGTCCCGTTCGTTGAACCCACCCAGGCGGCGTGGTACGGTCCGCCACCTTTAGCCCGAGGGGCCCCCTGATGCCCAGACCCTCCAAGCCCACCAAGGCGGCCTCGCCGCCCAAGAAATCTCCCGCCGCCAAGAAGGCGGCTCCGGCGAAGGCGACGCCTGCCAAGAAGGCGGCGCCCGCGCGCGCGAGCGGGGCCAAAAAAGCGACCCCGGCCAAGACCGCACCGAGCTCGAAGCAGGCACCCGTGAAGAAGCAGGCCACATCCAAGGCGACGACGCCGGCCAAGGCGACCACCGCCAAGGCGTCCACCACGAAGGCGACCGCAGCGAAGGCGACCCCGACCAAGGCGTCGGCGGCGAAGACGCCGGCCCCGGCCCCGGCCAAGGCGGCCCCGGCCAAGAAGCAGGCCCCGGCCGCCGAAGCAGCGGCCAAGGCTCCCGCGCCGTCGAAGCCGGCCGCCCCGGCCAAGCCCGCCCCGCCCAAGAAGAGCCCGTTCGACGCCAAGTTCCTCGAGGCGCAGAAGGTGCTGCTGGCCGAGGAGCGCGACACCTACGTCAGCCAGGCCCAGGCCCTCAAGGCCGAAGCCGACCAGCTGGCGGCCGAGATGGAGCCGGGCGACGTGCAGTTCGACGAGGAGTCGGGCGAAGGCGGCACCGCCAACGTCGACCGCGAGCGCGATCTCGCTCTGTCGGCCCAGGCGTTGCAGGCCGTCGAGGAGATCGACTTCGCCCTGGCCAAGATCAAGGCGGGCACCTACGGGCTGTGCGAGAGCTGCGGGCAGCCGATCATGAAGGCACGCCTGCAGGCCATCCCCCATGCCCGGCTGTGCGTGGCGTGCAAGAGCGGGGGCCTGTCGCGCCGCTGAGCCCGAGCGGCGCGGCCCGACCGTCGGTCCGGCCTGCGCTCCTCGCCTTGCTGGCGGCCGTGGCCGTCGCGGTCATCGCCCTCGACCAGGCCACCAAGACGTGGGCGGTGCACGCGCTGGCCGACGGCCCCCAGCACGTGTGGTGGCGCCTGCGCTTCCTGCTGGCGCTCAACTCGGGGGCGGCGTTCTCGCTCGGCACCGGGCTGACGCCGTTCATCATCGCCGGCGGCGTCGTGGTGCTCGTCGTGCTGCTGGTGTTCATGAGCCGTTCGGTGGCGACGCGCCCCGCGGCGGTGGCGCTCGGCCTCGTGCTCGGTGGCGCGCTCGGCAACCTGACCGACCGGCTGGTGCGCCACAACCATCGCGCCGTGATCGACTGGATCGACTTCCGGCCCTGGCCGACCTTCAACGTGGCCGACGCCGCCGTGGTGTGCGGCGCCATCCTGCTGGTGCTGACGGGTGCGGAGTTGGGTCGTCGCCACGCCGGCAACGCTGATCCCGTCGAGCCGTGAAGGAGACCGTGCCCGCGGCGTTGGCGGGCGAGCGGGTCGACCGCGTCGTGGCCATGCTCACCGGTCTCACTCGCGCCGACGTGGCCGCCCTGGTGAAGGCCGGCCACGTCCTCGTCGATGGACGCGCCGTCACGACGCGCAGTCGGCGCCTCGTCGAAGGGGAAACGGTCGACGTGACCGTGCCCGAGGTCGTGGTCACGCGCCTCGCCGGCGACAGCGCCGTCGATGTCGCGGTTGTGCACGAGGACGCCGACGTCATCGTGGTCGACAAGCCGGCGGGGCTGGTCGTGCACCCGGGCGCGGGTCACGCGACCGGCACCCTCGTGCACGGTCTGGTGGCCCGGTTCCCCGACCTGCTCGAAATCGGAGCGGGGGACCCCGCCCGGCCCGGCATCGTGCACCGGCTCGACAAGGACACGTCGGGCCTGCTGGCGGTGGCGCGCACCGCCACCGCCTACGACTCGCTGGTGGGGCAGCTGCAGGACCGCACGATGTCGCGGCGGTACCTCACGCTGGTGTGGGGTCACGTCGAGGGGGGCGAAGGCCTGGTCGACGCGCCGGTCGGTCGGGCCGCGTCGGACCCGACGCGCATGACGGTGTCTGCGGGCGGTAAGCAGGCCCGCACGCGCTACATCGTGGTCGCCCGCTACGACAGCCCTGCGCCCACCACCGTGTTGCGCTGCAGCCTGGAGACGGGTCGCACCCACCAGATCCGCGTGCACCTGGCCGCCATCAACCACCCCGTCGTTGGTGACTCCCGCTACGGCGGCAAGCGGGCCTCGATTGCCGTGCCCCGGGGGTTCCTCCATGCCGAGGCCCTGGCGTTCGACCACCCGTCGTCGGGAAAACGGGTGGAATTCACGTCCGCGCTCCCCGCTGACCTCCAATCCGTGCTCGACTCTCTGGATGCCGGTGACTGACTACAGCCACCTCCGCGAGGACGTCGAGCCCGAAGACGCGCCGATCACCGACGAGGAGCGGGCCCGCACCCAGAAGGAGGTCGTGCGCCTGCTGGCCGCCTTCGTGGCCGTCGCCATCGCCGCCGCGGTCGTGTTCTTCGCCACCCACCACAACAGCAGTGGCGGCAACGACAGCGTCGACACGGGCGGCGCCATCAGCGCCGACCCCACCGATGCCATCGGTCCGGTGGCGGGCATCGAGCTGGCCACGTACACGCAGCGCCGCCAGGTGGCGTTGAAGAACGTGAAGACGGCGCGCGCCACCGCCGTCTCGTTCTCGCAGTACATGTCGGAGGCGGATGCCCACCGGTTGCTGCAGGGCTACGACGTGCGCGCGTTGCTCGTGGCCGCGCCTGGCAGTGAGCCCGAGGTGGTGCGGGGGGCGTTGGCGCAGTGGGCGACCTCGGCGCGCCAGGACTTCGCCGACCAGAAGACGCAGTTCCAGGACCTGCTCAAGGACACCAAGGATCCGGAGTTCATCAAGCAGTACCAGTCAGAGGTGGCGCGCCTCGACCGCTTGGAGAAGTCGTTGACGCCCACCGGGCCCATCGTGTTCGGCGCCGTCCTGGTCGCCGACCCCGGCGCCCTCCAGCGGTTGTCGACGACGACCGGCGTCCGCCTCGTCGACGTGTCTGCGTCCTCCCACATCCCCGCCGACTCCAACATCCACGGCCTCCGCCCCGAGGAGACCTTCAAGGCGGGAACCCCTTTGACGCGTCCCTTCTAGGGCAAGGGCGCGAAGGTCGGCGCGGTGGTGCCGCGGGAGCGCGTCACCATGTCGGCGAGGGTGAAGGAGTCGAGGTGCTCGCGCATGTGGTGGCCGACGTCGGCCCACACGGCGAGGAGGATGCACTGGCCTTCGTGGTCGCAGGCGCCGTTCTGGTGGGGTTCGCCGAAGTCGCCGGCGACGATGGGGCCGTCGACCGCGCTCACGATCTGCCCGAGGGTGATGTCGACGGGATCCCGCGCCAGGACGTAGCCGCCACCGACGCCCCGCTTCGACCGCACCAGACCGGCACCCTTGAGGGCGAGCAGGATCTGCTCGAGGTAGGGCTGGGGCAGACCGGTGCGCTCGGCGATGTCGCGGACCGACGTGGGTCCGGGTTCACCGGCGTGCAGCGCCAGCGACAGCAGGGCCCGGCTGGCGTAATCGCCCCGGGTCGACACCTTCACGGCCACCCATCGTAGGGCTTTGTAAGGTCAACGCCGATGGAGGCGCCTCCGCTGGCAGTGCCCGACTACGGCGGTGCGTGCCTCGACGGCGTGGTCCCTGCACTGCTGGATCGGGCCCAGCGTGAGCCACCCCCGTGGATCCCGGAGGTGGCGGCGCAGGCGGCCCAGGTGGTGGTGCTCGTGCTCGACGGCCTCGGGTGGGGCCAGCTCCAAGAGCGCGCCAACCTGGCACCGACGCTGTCGTCGATGACCGGTGGCCCGATCACGTCGGTGGCCCCGACGACCACGGCGACGGCACTGGCGTCGATCACCACGGGCCATCCGCCGTGTGAGCACGGTGTCGTGGGCTACCGCGTCCACGTGGGCGAGGGCCAGGTCATGAACGTCCTGCGGTGGACGACACCGGCGAGCGACGCGCGCGAGTCGGTGCCGCCGGCTGAGTTCCAACGCATCGAGCCGTTCGAAGGGCAGCGGGTACCGGCGATCATCCGCGGCGAGTTCCGCACCACCGGCTTCACCGGCGCCATCCTGCGGGGCACGCGCTTCTACGGATGGCGTACGACGTCGACGCTGGTCGTCGAGGTGGGCCGGCTGCTGCGGGAAGGGGAACCGCTCGTCTACGCGTATTACGACGGCGTCGACCGGGTGGCGCACGAGTTCGGCCTGGGCGAGTACTACGACGCCGAGCTGGCCGCCACCGACGAGCTGGTGGCGCAGGTGGCCGCGCAGCTGCCACCGGGAGCGGCGCTGGTGGTCACCGCCGACCACGGCCAGGTGCACGTGGGCCAGAGCGTGATCACCATCGACGACGACCTGCTCGCCGAAACGGTGCTGCTCTCGGGCGAAGGGCGATTCCGGTGGCTGCACGCCCGTCCCGGCAAGGCGGAGTGGCTGGCGACCGAGGCGCACGCCCGGTACGGCCACCTGGCGTGGGTTCGCGCCCGCACGGAGCTGGAGGACGCCGGCATGTTCGGCGGGCCGCTCAGCGCCGCCGCCGTGGCCCGCCTGGGTGACGTGGCCATCATCCCGTTCGAGCCGGTGGCGTTCCTCGACCCGGCCGACACGGGGGAAACGCTGCTGGTGAGCCGGCACGGCTCACTCACGGCGGCCGAACTTCACGTCCCCCTGGTGGCTCTGGGCGCGTAATTCGGGGAAGGATCGGGGGCATGTCCTCTCCCGACCCCCAGTCGCCCACGCCCGCCAACGACTCGATCACCCCGGTCGAGGTCGTGCCCCAGGAGGAGGAGCGGGAGTCCGTCGACCAGCCGGCCAAGGTCATGCGCATCGGCAACATGGTCAAGCAGCTGCTCGAAGAGGCGCGGCAGGCGCCCCTCGACGAACCCAGCCGGGCCCGCCTCAAGGAGATCTACGAGACGTCGCTCAAGGAGCTGGGCGAATCGGTGTCGCCCGACCTGAAGGACGAGCTGCAGCGGCTGGCCCTGCCGTTCGACGGGCACCAGGTGCCGTCCGAAAGCGAACTGCGCGTCGCGCAGGCCCAGCTGGTCGGCTGGCTGGAGGGTCTGTTCCACGGCATCCAGGCGACGCTGTTCGCGCAGCAGATGGCGGCCCAGAACCAGCTGCAGGAGATGCGCCGTCGCAGCCTGCCCGCCGGCTCCGAGGACGCGCCGGCCCGACCCGGGACGTACCTCTAGTCGCGCGACGTCGCGCAGCTAGGTCGGGCGGCGCGTCCGCACGACGCGCTCGTCGCGGCGGGCGAGCATCCACGTCACCGCCACCACCAGCCCGACGCCGACGCCGAGGGCCAGCGCGACCTGGAACCGGGCCACGTCGGCCGGCAACGAGAAGCCCAGTTGCGAACGGCCCAATGACGACGCGTCGGTCGCGCCACCGAGCAAGGCGAGGAAGAAGGCGGTGACGCCGGCGAGGAGCAGGCCCAAGTCGTTGCGGCGCGCGACCAGGCCGATCGACGACAGGCCGAGGACCCACGCGATCGTGCCGTAGAAGCCGCTCACGAACACCCGGAACAACACGGCGCCGACGCCGTCGTGCGTGGCCCACGCCGAGGCCACGCTGTGCACGATGTCGCTGGCGACGAGGACCGTGAGGGCAACGGCGAGGAACGTCGCCCACCGGCGGGTGAACACGGCGGCGGCGGTGGCGAGGCCGAAGGCGACGGCGAGGGCCAACCACGGCACCGCGCTGGGCGGCGGCACCCAGAGGATGCGGCCGGTGATGGCGGCGTCGTCCTTGCCGCGTGTCACGGTGATGAGCCAGGGCGATACGACCTGGCGATCGTGCGGGGACGACCGCACCGACGGCGGGCTGGGTCCTTCCCACCGCGTGCGCCGGTCGTGCCACGTCACCGTGTGCGAACGCGAGGTGCGGTGCCACTCGGGCGGGGCCGAGCTGTTGGCGACCTTCGGCAGCGTCGTGCTGGTGGTGGCGTACGGCGGCGCGGGCTTGTTGAGGTAGACAGCGGGGGAGTGCGTGTTCTCGAACACGCCTGCCGGCCCGACGCGCAGATACGGCTCGCCTTGATAGCCGCGGATGACGACGTCGATATTGCCGCGGTTGGTCAGGCGAATGCGGCGACCGAGATCGAGGATGTCGACGGTGACACCCGGCAGCGCCGGCAGCACGCTGACGAGCTCGCTGCGGAAGTTGGTTGGCTGCACGCCGGTGAGGGTGTGCGCGTCCGCCGGCTGAGCGAGGAACGTGGGGATGACGGCGATCGGGACGGCGAGGGCGACTGCCAGGCGCCGGACCCTCACATCATTACCAGCACGTTGGCGATGACGTGGGTCAGCGCCGGTACCGCCCACGACCCGGTGGCCCACCGCTGCCACGAGAGGATGGCGCCGGCGCCCAGGTCGATCGGCAGCACCCACGCGCCGTACACGGTCACGTGCACGACCGCGAACGCGACCGTTGACCCGGCGATCGCCACACCTGCCCCGTAAGGCTCGAGCACTCCGTAGAGAAAGCGCCGGAAGAACGCCTCTTCGGCTACCGCCGCCAACGTGTTGCCCAGCAGGGCAACGCCGATCGCATGGGTCGGGGGATGACCGCCGCCGATGACGCGCCCGACCGCGAACGCGCCGACACCGACCAGCAGCGGCCCGACCAGCCCCCATGACTTTTGGCGCGTCACGTCCGAATACCGGACCTGACGCGCCAAAAGTCGTCTGGGGTCGGTGGGCCAGGCCACGCCGAGCGTCCCGATGGCGACGAAGATGATTGCGAGTACGAGCGCCGGGTGGGTGAGGTTGTCGAGCAGGACGGGGCGGAGCAGCAGGGCTGCACAACCGCCGAAGGCGGCCACCGCGGCGGGAGTGCGCGCGGGGGCGGCGGTGGTCACGGCGTCAATCCTTACCGGCCCGTCAGTCAGACGTGGGGCAGGACCTCGGCGGCCAACAGCTCGAGATGGTCGAGGTCGTCGAGGTCGAGCACCTGGAGATAGGCGCGTTGTGCGCCGGCGGCCGCGAACGCCTGCAGCCGTTCGACCACTTCTGCGGGAGTGCCGGCGGTGGCGTTGGCGCGCAGCTGCTCGAGGGGTTGCCCGATCGCCTGGGCCCGGCGCTCGGCCTCGGCCTGGTCGGCACCGCAGCAGATGGTCGTGGCGACCGAGACGGTCAGCGTGGCGGGATCGCGCCCGGCCGCCTCGCAGGCGGCGCGCACCTTCGGCACCTGGTCGGCGAAGGCGGCGGGCGGCGGGAAGGGCACGTTGAACTCCGCTGCGTACTGCGCGGCGAGACGGGGCGTGCGCTTGGCCCCCCACCCGCCCATGACGATGGGCACCGGCTGCTGTACCGGCTTCGGCAACGCCGGCGAGTCGGCCAGCTGGTAGTGGGCACCGTCGAACGAGAACTTCTCGCCGACCGGCGTCGACCAGAGCCCGCTGACGATCGCCAGCTGCTCCTCCAGCATCTCGAAGCGCTGGCCGATGGGCGGGAAGGGGATGCCGTACGCGGTGTGCTCCTGGTCGTTCCAGCCCGTGCCGAGACCCAGCTCGACGCGTCCGCCACTCATGGCGTCGACCTGGGCCACGGCGATGGCCAGCGGGCCGGGAAGGCGGAACGTCACGGGGGTGACGAGCGTGCCCAGCCGGATGCGCTCGGTGTCGCGAGCCAGGCCCGCCAGCGTGGTCCAGGCATCGGTGGGGCCGGGCAGGCCCGACCCGCTGCCGAAGTTGATGTAGTGGTCGGAGCGGAAGAAGGCGTCGAAGCCCAGGCGCTCGGCCGCTTGCGCCACCGCCAGCTGCTGGTCGTAGCTGGCGCCTTGTTGCGGTTCGGTGAAGATGCGGAGGTCCACGGGCCTTTGCCTACCTCTTTCCTTGTGTAACGCCCCGTTGTGCAGGCGTCGCATTCGTCGGACACGTACCGTATTGGGGGTATGCGGGTGTCGTTGCGGGCCAAGCTCGTCGGTGCGCTCGTGATCGTCCTCCTGGTCACCGGCGCGGTCGGGTGGGCGGGTTTGCGCGGCGTGCAGCGGGCCAACACGGCCGCCCAGAAGGTGTACGACCAGCAGGTCGGCCCTGTCGTCGAACTGAGCCACACGGCGGGCGACATCCGCGAGCAGCGCCAGCTGTTCCTGCTGCACGTCATCACGACCGACCCCGATCAGCTGCCGCCGCTCGAGGCCGAGATCGACCGACTCGACGCCCGCACCAACGAACGCCTCGACGACCTGGCCAAGACCTGGGCAACGCGGCCCGTCGAGCTCGACGCACTGGCGCGCCTGCGCCAGTCGTACGCGGTGTTCCGGCGCCTGTGGACCGAGCGGACGCTCCCACTCAGTCGCGGCGGGCAGAAGACCGAAGCGGCTGACATCGTGCGGGGCCCGGGCACGAGCGCGTTCCTCGCCGTCGACAGCGCCCTCAACGACCTGGTGTCGACCAGCGACCTGTCGGTGCGGCGCGAGGTCGGGTCCGCCCACAAAGCGTTCCTCAACGACCGCAACGTGCTCGTGTCGGTGCTCGTGCTGGCGTTCCTCGTCGCCCTCGGCATCGTGTTCGCGTTGGCGCGCGGGCTCGTGCGGGGCATCACCGCCGTCGCCGGCGCGGCGGGCGCCATGGCCGCCGGTGACCTGTCGCAGCGCGCCGTCGTCACCAACGAGGACGAGGTGGGCGACCTGGCCAAGTCGTTCAACGCCATGGCGACGCGCATGGAGGCCGACGTGCGTGCCCTGGAACGCGTCGGTCACGAGAACCAGCTCATCCTCACGTCGGCGGCCGACGGCATCTGCCGCGTCGACGCCGAGGGCAAGGCGCGGTTCGTGAACCCGGCCGCGGCAGAGATGCTCGGGTGGGAGAACGAGGAGCTGCTGGGCAAACCGATTCACGCCGTGGCCCACCACTCGCACGCCGACGGCACGCCGTACCCGCCCGAGGAGTGCCCCGTGCACGCCACGCTCACCGAGGGCAGGGTGGCGCGCATCGACAGCGAGGTGTTCTTCCGCCGCGATGGCCAGAGCTTCCCGGTGGAGTACATCAGCGCGCCGGTGATGGAGCAGGGCGAGATCGTCGGGGCCGTCGTGATCTTCAAGGACATCACCGAGCGCCGCCAAGCGGCGGAGGCGCTCGCAGTGGCGCGCGACCGCGCCATGGAGGCGTCGCGGCTCAAGTCGGAGTTCCTCGCCACCATGAGCCACGAGATCCGCACGCCCATGAACGGCGTGATCGGCCTCACCGGGCTGTTGCTCGACACCGAGCTCGACACCCAGCAGCGCGAGTACGCGGAGGGCGTGCGGGCCGCGGGCGACGCCCTGCTCGCCATCATCAACGACATCCTCGACTTCTCCAAGATCGAGGCCGGGCGCGTCGAGTTGGAAGAGATCGACTTCGACGTCGTGCAGCTGGTCGAGGAGGTGGCCGGCCTGCTGGCCCAGCTGGCCCGCAACAAGGGCCTCGAGGTGCTCAGTTACTGCTACCCCGACCTGCCCGTGCACCTGCGGGGCGACCCGGGCCGGCTGCGCCAGATCCTGCTCAACCTGGTCTCGAACGCGGTGAAGTTCACCCACGAGGGCGAGGTCGTGCTGCGGGCCAAGCTGGTCGAGCGGGCCGGCGGTTCGGTGGTGGCGCGCTTCGAGGTGCGCGACACCGGCATCGGCGTCGCCGAAGAGCACCAGGAGCGCCTGTTCGAACCGTTCTCGCAGGCCGACGCGTCGACCACCCGCCGCTACGGCGGCACCGGTCTCGGCCTGGCGGTGTGCAAGCAACTGGCCGAGCTGATGGGTGGCGAGATCGGCGTCGACAGCTCGCCCGGCATGGGGAGCACCTTCTGGTTCACGGCGCGCGTGCGCGAGGGGTCGCCGGTTCTCAAGCCGGCCGACGTCAGCCCGCAGCTGCTGGAGGGCCGCCACGTGCTCGTGGTCGACGACAACGCGACCAACCGGCTCATCCTCGAACGGCAGATGGCGGCGTGGGGCATGCAGGCCGACCAGGCTCAGGACGCCGCCCAGGCCCTCGAGCTCATCGACCGGGCCGGGGCCGACCACCACCCGTACGAGCTCGTCGTGCTCGACATGCACATGCCCGACGTCGACGGCCTGCACCTGGCGCAAGCGATCTCGGCCCGACCCGAGGGTGCGCCGCCGATGGTGTTGCTCAGCTCGGGCGGCGAGGTCGAGCCGGAAGACGCGCGCGCCGCCGGGGTGATGGCGCTGCTGACCAAGCCGGTGCGCCAGTCGCAGCTGCACGACACCCTGCTGCAGGCCGTCGCTGGCCCCGGCGACGACGAGCCGGCGTCGGTGGGCGCGGCGTCCAACGGCGACGGAAACGGTGACGGTGCCAAGCCGGTGCGCCAACGCGTGCTCGTGGTCGAAGACAACGAGATCAACCAGCGGGTGGCCGCCGGCATCCTCACCAAGCTCGGGTACCCGTTCGACCTCGTGCAGGACGGGCGGGAGGCGGTGGCGGCGGTGGCGGCCAAGCGCTACGGCGCCGTCCTGATGGACTGCCAGATGCCCGGCATGGACGGCTACGAAGCGACGGCCGAGATCCGCCAGGCCGAGGGCAACGGCGAAGGGGTGCCGATCATCGCCATGACCGCCGCCGCCATGGAGGGCGACCGCGAGAAGGCGTTGGCGGCGGGGATGAACGACTACGTCACCAAGCCCGTCGATGGCGCCGCGCTGGATGCCGCCCTCGCCCGATGGGTGGCGCCGATGGATGGCGCCGCCACCGACGAGGACGACGCCGCCGTGGTCGACCGCAAGCGGCTCAGCTCGCTGGCGCAACTCGACGCCGACGGTTCCGAGGGCCTGCTGGCGTCGCTGGTGGAGATGTTCGGAGCCGAGGCCCCCAAGCGCCTGGCCGCCATGCGGGAGCAGCTGGCGGCGGGTGACGCCAACGGCCTGATGGAGACCGCCCACACCCTCAAGGGCACGTCGTCGACCCTCGGGGCCGTCATCGTGGCCGACGTCTCCAAGGAGCTCGAGTTGCTCGCCAAGTCGGGCGCCCTGGCCGGGGGAGCGGTCGTGATCGACCGCTTGGAGCGCGAAGTGGCCCGGGCCGAGGCCGTTCTCCAGCGCCTTGTCAGCCAACCGTCGGCAATTTCTGACTGAGCATTCCCGGGGGCCGGGTGAAGCGCTACTCTCAACGAATCACACGTATGTAACTCTTGTCCACAGGGCCTGTGGACAAACGGTCGTCAGGGAGTCGTGCACCCGTTGGGCTCCAGCTTCACGCATCTGCATCTCCATACCGAGTTCTCGATGCTCGACGGCGCGGCCCGAGTTGCAGAGGTCATCGGCGCCGCCGCCGCCGACGGCCAGCCCGCCATCGCCATCACCGATCACGGCAACATGTACGGCGTCCTCGACTTCTACAAGGAGTGCCGCAACCAGGGCATCACGCCGATCATCGGCAGCGAGCTCTACATGGCGGAGGACTCGCGCTTCGAGCGCCCGCCCCGGCGCGGTCGCGTCGACGACACCGGCGGCGACACCGAGGGCGGCAAGAAGCTCTACTACCACCTGACTGCGCTGGCCGAGAACGACACGGGCTACCGAAACCTCATCCAGCTCTCGAGCAAGGCCTTCCTAGAAGGTCACTATTACAAGCCTCGCATGGACTGGGATCTGCTCTCGCAGCACAGCGAGGGGGTGATCGCCACCACGGGTTGTCTGGGTGGGCATGTGCTGCAGTCGCTGCTCGCCGGTGACGAGGAGGGCGCGCTCAAGAAGGCGGGGCGGCTGCAGGACATCTTCGGGAAGGACAATCTCTTCATCGAGCTGCAGGACCACGGGCTGGCCGAACAGCGCCGCACCAACCCGCAGCTGATCGAGATCGCCCGCAAGATCGGGGCGCCGATGGTGGCCACCAACGACAGCCACTACGTCCACCGCGAAGACCACATCGCCCACGACGCCCTGCTGTGCGTGCAGACGGGCTCCACGCGCGACGACCCCAACCGCTTCAAGTTCGACGGCGACGAGCACTACCTCAAGACCGCGGTCGAGATGCGCGAGCTGTTCCGCGAGGTGCCCGAGGCGTGCGACAACACCTTGTGGATCGCGGAGCGGGCCAAGGTCGAGATCGAGTTCGGCAAGGTGCAGCTACCCAACTTCCCGCTGCCCGAGGGCTTCACCGACGACGACGGCTACCTGCGACATCTCGCCTTCGAAGGAGCGCGTGAGCGCTACGGCTCGGTGCTCGGGGGCGACGTCGTCGAGCGGCTCGAGTACGAGCTGCGGGTCATCTCCGACATGGGGTTCTCGAGCTACTTCCTCATCGTCTGGGACCTCATCCACCACGCCAAGAGCAACGGCATCCGCGTCGGCCCCGGCCGGGGCAGCGCGGCCGGCAGCATCGTCGCCTACGTGCTGCGCATCGTCGACCTCGACCCCATCAAGTACGACCTGCTGTTCGAGCGCTTCCTCAACCCGGGCCGCAAGCAGATGCCCGACATCGACATGGACTTCGACGAGCGCTACCGCTCGGAGATGAT
>JAFATL010000544.1 GCA_019243975.1 Actinomycetota bacterium
CCGCGCTTCTGCTTCTTGACCTTGGGGGCCCGGCGGATGCCGCCGGCCACCAGCGCGCAGTTGAGGCAGAACGGCGGTTGCTTCGGACCCAGCGCGTGGATCAGACAGTCCGAGCAGAACAGATCGCCGCATGTCCGACATTGCCCCTGGGCGGTCTCGAACTGGTGTCGCGCACAGGAGGCCATGCCTTCCTTATCGGCACGAACCGGGGCGCGACTTTCGCGCGTTCTCAAAGATGATCTCCCGGTACACGCTTCCCGAAATGGGCAATCTCTTCACCGACGAGGCGCGCTTCGCGGCGTGGCTCGAGGTGGAGGTCCTGGCCGTGGAGGCGTGGGCGTCGATCGGGGTGATCCCGGCCGAGCACGCAACGGCTGTGCGCCAGGGAGTTCCTGCCGTCGACGCCGATCTGGTGGCCCGGATCAACGAGCGCGAGCGGGTCACCGACCACGACGTGGCCGCGTTCGTCGACGTCGTCCAGGAGGCGATCGGGCCGCCTGCGGGTCACTGGGTGCACTACGGGCTGACGTCGTCCGACGTGGTCGACACCGCCCTGTGCCTCACCCTGACCCGGGCCGTCGACCTGCTGATCGAGACGAGCGGGGCCCTGGTCGGCGTGTTGAAGCGGCGCGCCCTGGAGTTTCGCGACACGCCGATGGTGGGCCGCACCCACGGCATCCACGCCGAGCCCACGTCGTTCGGCGCCAAGCTCGCCCTGTGGTGCCTCCAGGCCGATCGCGACAGGCAACGGCTGTTGACGGCCCGCCAAGGCATCGCCGTCGGCAAGCTGTCGGGCGCGGTCGGCACCTACAGCAACGTCGATCCGGCGGTCGAGGCGTTCGTGTGCAAGGCGCTGGGGCTGACGCCGGTGCCGTCCACCCAGGTGGTCGCACGCGACCGGCACGCCGAGTACCTGTACGCCTGTGCCTCCGTGGGCGCCACCATCGAGATGCTGGCCACCGAGATCCGCCACCTGCAGCGCACCGAGGTGGGCGAGGCCAACGAGCGCTTCGCGGCGGGCCAGAAGGGCAGCTCGGCGATGCCCCACAAGCGCAACCCGATCAAGAGCGAGCAGCTGTCGGGCTTGGCGCGCGTGTTGCGCGGCCACCTCGGCGCCGGGCTGGAGAACGTCGCCCTGTGGCACGAGCGCGACATCAGCCACAGCTCGGTGGAGCGCATCATCCTCCCCGACGCCAGCATCCTCGCCCACTACGTGTTGGTGCGGGCGACGAGCCTCATCGACGGTCTCGACGTGCACGCCGACCGCATGCTCGAGAACCTCGACGCGTCGTACGGCCTGGTGTTCAGCCAGCCCGTGCTGCTCACCCTCGTCGCCGCCGGCATGACGCGCGACGACGCGTACCGCATCGTGCAGCGCAACGCCATGGCGGCCTGGGATCAGCGCAAGCCGTTCCGGCTGCTCCTCGAAGCCGACCCCGAAGTCACTCTCACACCCGCGGAGCTCGACGACGCGTTCAGTCTCGAGCGATCGCTGCGCAACACCGACCGCATCTTCGCTGCTCTCGACGCAGTCGGCGCGTGACAGGCGCGATCGTGGGTGGCTCCCGGCTGGCCGACGAGGTGGCGCGGTACGGCTGGTACCACACGCTCGATCTCGGGGGCGGCGTGGTCACGCGCGGGATGTTCGATCACCGCCCGGCGGTCGGTCGCTATCTCATCCCGTCCGACCTCACCGGCATGCGCTGTCTCGACGTCGGAACCATGGACGGGTTCTGGGCCTTCGAGATGGAGCGCCGCGGCGCGGCGGAGGTCGTCGCCCTCGACATCGACGATGCCGAGGCGCTCGATTGGCCGGCCGCGCAGCGCGCCAAGGTCGTGAAGACGCTCGACGAGACCAAGGGCGAGCGGTTCGCCTTGGCCACCAAGGCCCTGGGCTCGAGCGTGCGCCGCGAGCTGCGCTCGGTGTACGACATCGACACCGACCTGGGCCAGTTCGACCTGGTGTTCTGCGGTGACCTGTTCGTGCACTTGAAGGACCCGGCGACGGCCGCCGAGCGCATGCGCGCCGTCTGCCGCGGCAGTGCCGTCGTGGCCAACCCGGTGAAGCGCTTCTGGTTCGCGGGCAGAAAACCGATGGCGGAACTCGACGGCATCGACGAGTTTCAGTGGTGGGTGACGAACTCGGCCGGTCTGCAGCGTTTGCTGTTGGCCGCCGGGTTCGCACGAGTGGAGGTGGGCCGCGAGTTCGAGCTGCCCGCCACGAGCGGAGGCCCGTGGAAGGGCCGGCGAGGAGTGGTACGGGGATGGGTGACGTGACCCTGCAGCACGTGTATTCGGGCAAGGTGCGCGACGTCTACGACGCCGGCGACGGCAACCTGCTGTTCGTCGCGTCCGACCGCATCTCGGCCTTCGACGTCGTCATGGCCGAGCCCGTGCCCGACAAGGGACGCGTCCTCACGGCCATGACCGCCTTCTGGCTGGACCTGCTGGCCGACGTTGCTCCGAGCCATCTCGTGGCCCTCGACCCGGCCGACCTGCCTCCTGCCGCCGCCGACATCGCCGACGCCGCCGGGCGCACGATGTTGGTACGCAAGGCGGAGATGCTCCCGGTCGAGTGCATCGTGCGGGGCTACCTCTCGGGCTCGGCGTGGAAGGAGTACCGCGCATCGGGCACCATGCACGGCACGAAGCTGCCCGACGGCCTGCGCGAGTCGGAGCAGCTGCCCGAGCCGGTGTTCACGCCCTCGACCAAGGCCGAGACGGGCCACGACGAGAACATCTCCTTCGACGAGGCGGTCGCCTTGGTGGGAGCCGATGTTGCCGAGCAGGCGCGCAGCATCTCGCTGGCCGCCTACGAGAAGGGCCGGGCGTGGGCAGCCGAGCGCGGCATCATCATCGCCGACACCAAGTTCGAGCTCGGCTTCATCGACGGGAAGCTGGCGATCTGCGACGAGGTGCTCACCCCCGACTCCTCGCGGTTCTGGCCCGCCGACGCGTGGGAGCCGGGCTCCACGCCGCCGTCGTTCGACAAGCAGCCCGTACGCGACTGGCTGGAAGCGACCGGCTGGGACAAGAAGCCGCCGCCCCCCACCCTTCCGCCCGAGGTCGTCGACGCCACCCGGGAGCGGTACGTCGCCGGCTACGAACGCATCACCGGCGCGTCGTTCGCCGATTGGTACGGCGTCAACCGGTGAATCTGGAACAGTAGAGCGATGCGGTTCTCCGTCCTCGTCGAAGTCACCTTGCGGGCCGGCATCGCCGACCCCCAAGGGGCCACCATCGAGCGGTCGTTGCCCGCCCTCGGGTTCGAGGGCGTGGAAGGCGTGCGGGTGGGCAAAGCCATCCGGTTCACCATCGACGCTCCCGACGAGGCGACGGCGCGGGCGCGCACCGACGAGCTGTGCCACCGGTTCCTCGCCAACCCGGTGATCGAAGACACAGCGGTGACGCTGCACGAGGTGGCGGGCGTCTGATGACTGCCCGCGTCGGTGTCGTCGTGTTCCCCGGCTCCAACTGCGAGCACGACGTGATCGAGGCCCTGGCCAAGCTGGGCGGCGAGGGGCGTCTGCTGTGGCATGGCGACGACTCGGTCGGTGACGTCGACGCGGTCGTGCTGCCGGGCGGGTTTGCTCACGGCGACTACCTGCGCCCCGGCGCCATCGCCCGCTTCTCGCCCATCATGCAGGCGGTCGGCGCGTTCGCCGCGTCCGGTGGGCCGGTCGTCGGCATCTGCAATGGCTTCCAGGTGCTCACCGAAGCGGGCCTGCTGCCCGGTGCCCTCCAGAAGAACCGCGGGTTGTCGTTCCTCTGCACGCCGGTCGAGGTCCGCGTCGACAGCCGGCGGTCGGTGCTGACAGCGGACGCCGATGCGGGCGCGGTCCTGCGCATCCCCATCAACCACTTCGAGGGCAACTTCACGTGCGACGAGGCGACGTTGCAGCGTCTGGTCGACGAAGACCGGGTCGTGTTGCGCTACGTCGACAACCCCAACGGCTCGATGGGCGACATTGCCGGCATCTGCAACGAGGCGGGCAACGTCGTGGGGCTCATGCCCCACCCGGAGCGGGCGTCCGACCCGTTGCTGGGGTCGAGCGACGGTCTGGTGCTGCTCGGCTCGCTCCTGCGGGCGGCGGCGCGCCAGGACCGCACGCCGGTCGCCGGCTAGCTCGCCGCGTTCGACACCGGGGGCAGGGGCGGCGCCTCGACGTTGCTCGACGTCGGCGGCACGTAGACCTCACCGCCCGCGCCCGACCCCACCTTGCGCCAGCCGGGCGGGGTCCAACCGTCGGGCGTCGCGATCGGCGAGGGACCGACGACGATCACGGCCGGTTGCAACGCCGCCACCTGCTGGTCGAGGGCAGCGGTGGTGCCGACGGGCTCCTCGTGGGCGGCGCCCACGCCGCGGACCGAGACGACATCGCGCGACAGCGCAGGCCCGAGCGAGGGTCGTACGTCGATGACCCCGACGAGCAACACCACGCGCGACGGCGAGTCGGACCGCCGCAGGGCGGCGGCGACCAGATCCCGCGTCGTGCGCGGTCGCATGCGATGCAGCAGGGCAGTGGCGGGGACCGCACACGTGACCATGACGGCGACGGTGGCCAGGGCGGCGACAGGCGCCCGCGCCCGCGGTCGCCGCGCGCGCAGGCGACTGGCCCATGCCCCCACGTCGGCGCCGGCGACCACGGGTACCAGTGCGACGACCACCACCGCGCTCAGCGAGGCCAACCCGAGGGCGGCGACCGACGGCGTGATGTCGGCGCGGAAGGCCGGGCCCCGCAACAACTGCACCACGTTGAAGGCGATGGCCGCCACCGCCGGAGGCCACGCCGCGAGGGGCGGCAGCACGCCGGCCGCGGCGGCGGCGAGGAAGGCGAAGGGCAGCGCGTAGCGGAGCTGTGAGGCGACGAGGAACGCGACGCCCGAGGGGCCGCCGCCCGTGAACGGTGTGGCCAGATACGAGACCGCGCTCACGGCGACCACCCCGGCCACGAACAGCCACAGCCGGCTTCGCCTGGTGCACAGCTTCCAACCGACGACCACGAGCCCGGCGGCCAGTACGAGCAAGGCCGGGCCGAGCTCCGAGCGGCCGAGGCGGGCCCAGCGGGCCAGCACCTCGGTGTTGCCCGTGCGCACGTGCTGCAGCACCGAGGTGGCGTAGAGGTTGAGGGGGCTGCGGCCGCCGGTGAGGAGGGCGTGCCCGCCCACGGTCACGCCCTTGGGGAACACCGGGTTGCCGGTGGCGACCCACGTGCGCACGTACCAGAACGCCGCCATCGGGGCGGCGCCGAGGGCGACCCAGGCGCCGGCGCGCAGGCGGGCCCGGCGAGGAGCGAGGGCAGCCACCGCGAGCATCCCGATCACGCCGGGCACGAGCACGGGGTACTTGGCGCCGATCGCCAGGCCAAAGGCCACGCCGGCCAGCGCCAGCCGGACCGGGTCGCCCCGCCGTCTTGCCCCCAAGCCCAGCGCGAGCCCGGCGACCAGCCCGGCCGCCGCCGGCATGTCGACCATGAGCGAGCGGACCTGGGTGGAGTACACGAGCGGTGAGCTGGCGATGGCGATGCCCATCAGCGCGCCCGTCGACGCGGTGCCGCCGAGCTCGCGCGCCAGAAGGCCCGTGCCGAGGACGACCAGCACGGCGAACACCAACGGCGCGACATAGGCCAGCCGGTCGTCGTGCGTCGGGAGCATCAAGAAGAGCCCGGCCAGTTCGCCGTTGCTCGGGTAGGTGGCCGTGAAGTAGCCGGGCGTGGCTGGGGGTAGGGGCCACAGCGAGGCCCGTCGCAGCCAGAAGGCGGCGTTCGGCAGGTGGTACTGGTTGGTGTCGCTTTCCGCCGACGGTGAGCCGATGCTCGACACCAGCCACAGCACGAAGAACCACAGGCCGGTCAACGACACCAGCACCGTGCTCGGGCGCAGGGCGCGGGGGGCCGGCCGTTCGGTCTGCACTCGCGGCACGAGCCGGAACGCGCATGCGCCCACGACGATGATCGCCGCCAGCACCGGACCACGTCGCAGGAGACCGACGGCTCCCAGCAGGAGCAGCACGCCGATGACGTGCGCCACGCCCGTCACGAGGGCGATGACGGCGCGATCGAGGATCTCGTCGCGTGCCGGTGCAACCGCGCGCGCAATGCGCACCGCCGTCGCCAGGACGACGATCAATTCCACCGACAGCATGGCGGCGGGAACGACGGCGTCAGTGAACATTGCTGCCTCCGGCAGGGCCAACAGGAGCGGCCCGGCGCGCCAGGACGGCGAGGCGGTCGTGGAAGTCGGGGGCGACGAGGCGCGCGGCCAGCCCCGTTTTCGTCACCGCGCCGACGGCGAGACGTTCGAGGGCAGGGTGATAGCCGCCCAGGCGCTCGGCGTAGTAGCGAGCCGTGAACACCTTGGCGTGCGTGCCGGCCCACACGACACGGAAGCCGTGGCGGGTCAGGAGCCGTTCCATCGACGCGCCCGTGAAGTACTGCAGGTGCATCGGCAGCACCGACCACCACCGCCGGCCCAGGGCGCGTGCGAGGAGGCTGCCCGCGTCGGGGACGGTGATCCACAACAATCCGTCCGGCTCGAGCAGGGCACGCGCCTCGTCGACGGCGTCACCGGGGTCGGTGAGGTGTTCGAGGACGTCGGTCATCACGACGAGACGGCACGACCCGGCATCGAGGCCGTGATCGTGCAACTC
>JAFATL010000699.1 GCA_019243975.1 Actinomycetota bacterium
CCGGGCTGCAGAAAGGGCGCAGCGTTTGCTCGCATCTTGTCCCGAATGGCCATGCCCGAACGGTAGGCCGTCAGGCGCGACTCATGACGAGCGGGCGACGTCCTTCCAGGGGATGTCGCGGTCGACGGCCGGCTCCTTGGGGAGGCCGAGGACACGCTCGCCGAGGATGTTGCGCATGACCTCGCTGGTGCCGCCCTCGATGGTGTTGGCACGCGAGCGGAGGAAGCCGCGCACAGCCGCGCCGTCCTTGGTGTCGCCGGCGGCGTCCCATGCCATGGCCTTGGCGCCCATCACGTCCATGGCCAAGCTCTGCAGGCGCTGGTTGTACTCGGCCTGGAACAGCTTGGTGATCGAACCCTCGGGGCCCGCCGGCTTGCCGGACTTGCGCTGGGCCGCGGCCCGGAAGTTCGTGTACTTGATGATGCGACCTTCGATGGCGGCCTGGACGAGGCGGTCGCGGATGACGAGGTCATCCCACGCACCGGTGCGCTTGGCCTCCACGATGAGATCGTCGACGGCGCCGCCGCCGACGTTGCCGCCGCCGGTCGAGCCCGCGCCCGACAGTGCCACGCGCTCGTTCATGAGCGTGGTGGTGGCGACCGCCCAGCCCTCGCCTTCGGGGCCCAAGCGATGGCTGTCGGGAATGCGCACGTCAGTGAAAAAGACTTCGTTGAACTCGGCGTCACCCGTGATCTGCTTCAGGGGCCGCACCTCGACACCCGGCGCGTGCATGTCGACGATGAAGTAGCTGAGGCCCTTGTGCTTGGGCTGGTCGGGGTCGGTCCGGGCGACCAGGAGGCCGAACGACGCGATGTGCGCCAGCGTGGTCCACACCTTCTGGCCGTTGACGATCCACTCGTCGCCGTCGCGAACCGCCCTCGTCGCCAAACCGGCGACGTCGGAGCCGGCACCCGGCTCGCTGAACAGCTGGCACCAGATCTCGCGGTGCTGGGCCATCGGCGGGAGGTAGCGGTGCTTCAGCTCCTCGCTCCCCCACTGCATGATCGTGGGCCCACCCATGCCGATGCCGATGACGTTGAACGAGCGCGGCACCTTGTAGCGGCCCAGTTCCTCGTTCACGACTTTGGCCTGCACCGGCTCGATGCCGGCGCCGCCGTACTCCTTGGGCCACGTCGGCGTCGCCCACCCGGACTCACCGAGCTTGGCGCACCACGCGTTGTACTCCAGCTGCTTGCGCGCCTCCCGCAGCTTCTCGTCGTCGTCGGCGTCCACCGCGGCCACCCAGTCCGCGGGCAAGTTCTCGCGCAGCCAGGCCACGACCTCCTGGCGGATTTCCTCGTCGGTGCGGGGCGCAGCGTCCGTCACGGTCATGGCCGGAGATTACTTGACCGGTCGGTCAAGAAACCAGGTGCTGAATCGCTCATAGCCTCGAACCAGCGATGCCCCCGTCGATCAACCTGTCCACGTCGTCGGTCTTCCCCCACACCGAGCTCGGCTTCCGGCTGGCGGCCGAGCACGGCTTCGACGGCGTCGAGGTGATGGTCAACCACGACCGCCACAGCCAGACGGTCGAGGCGGTGCAGGCGCTGTCGGCCCAGTACGGGGTGCCGATCCGCTCGGTACACGTGCCCTGCCTCGTCGTCAGCCAGCACGTGTGGGGCTTCAACCCCGAGCTCAAACTGCGCCGCTCCGTCGAGATGGCGACCGCAGTAGGCGCCGACGTCGTCGTGGTCCACCCGCCTTTCCGCTGGCAGCGCGACTACGGCGCCGCCTTCGCCGCCCTCGTCGACGAGCTGACCGAGAGCGAGGACGGCCCCACGGTGACGGTCGAGAACATGTACACGGTCGAGGCGTTGGGACGGACGGTGCGGCCCTACCTGGCCGACGCCGACGAGGACTTCGCCGGCTACGACGCCATCACCCTCGACACGTCACACGCCGGCGCTGACCGCCGCGACATCCTCGAGCTGTACGAGGCGTGGCGTGGCCGCGTCGCCCATCTGCATCTGTCGGACTCGACAACCAACCGGGGCGACGAGCACCTGCCGCCCGGCATGGGGTCGCTGCCCTTGACCGACCTGGCCGCCGCCATGGTCGCCGACGACTTCGCCGGCCACGTCGTCCTCGAGGTCGGCATCGGCCGCCTCCCCGAAGCCACGCGGGAGGCCGTGACCGCCGACTGCGCAGCGTTCGCCCGAGAGGCGTTCGCAGCGAGTCGCTAGCGTTTCGGTCGTGACCCTCAACCCGGCCGATGCGGTCAACCTCTTCTTCGACGAGGCGGCCGAGCTCGTACACCTGAAGGACGAGTTCTACGACGTCCTCAAGTCGTCGTACCGCGAGATCGACGTGCAAGTGCCGGTGCGCATGGACAACGGCGACCTGGCCGTGTTCCGCGGCTACCGCGTGCAGCACAACGGGGCACGCGGGCCTTACAAGGGCGGCATCCGCTACCACCCGTCGGCCGACCTGCAGGAGGTGCGCGCCCTCGCCTCGCTGATGACGTGGAAGACGGCGCTGCTCGACATCCCCTTCGGCGGCGCCAAGGGCGGTATCGCCGTCGACCCGACCGGCATGAGCCAGCACGAACTGGAGGCGATGACCCGGCGGTTCACCAACGCCATCAGCCACGTGCTGGGCGTCAACCGCGACATCCCGGCCCCCGACGTGAACACCAACGCGCAGGTGATGGCGTGGATGATGGACGCGTTCTCGGCCCGGCACGGCTACTCCCCCGCCATTGTCACCGGCAAGCCTCTCGACCTCGGCGGCGCCCCCGGGCGCGAAGCCGCGACGGGCCGAGGCGTCGTCTTCGTGCTGGACGCGGCGGCGCGCCACTGGAACGTCGACCTCGGCGCCGCGCGCGTGGCGATCCAGGGCTTCGGCAACGTGGGCTCGTGGGCGGCGCGCACGCTGCACGAGCTGGGCGTGACGGCTGTGGCGGTCTCCGACGTGAAGGGGGCCGTCTACAACCCCAAGGGTCTCGACATCCCCGGCCTGTTGCACTGGGTGGCCTCGCGCCGCTCGGTCGTCGACGCCGTCGACGTGGGCGACATCATCACCAACGAGGAGATCATCGAGCTCGACTGCGACGTGCTGATCCCCGCCGCCCTGGGCGAGGTGATCGACCGCGACAACGCCGACCGGGTGAAGGCGCGCATCGTAGTCGAGGCGGCCAACCACCCGACC
>JAFATL010000002.1 GCA_019243975.1 Actinomycetota bacterium
GGGCCTGTCCCGGCGCGACATCATCCAGGCCTACAAGCAGCTGCAGCTCGGCATCATCTGCGTCGTCAGCGAGGACACGCAGAACTGCAACCTCATCAAGTTCCAGCCGTTCTCCAGCTTCCCCAGCCAGGTCAAGGCGTTCATCGAAGGCGAGTTCCACAGCTACGTGGGCTGCGCCATGGAGTCGATGGCGTTCTCGAAGATGCCGCCGTTCGCAGGCAAGGAGGTCCGCTTCGAGTCGTGGTGCGCGTGCTGCTTCGAGCCGATCACCTTCACGTCAAAGGACGGGCAGCCGGCCGAGAACCGCTCGCACCCCGACTTCCGCATCCACGTCAGCCTGAGCCCCTGGGACTGGGGCAACGTCGACATCACGCTGATGTGCGACTCGATGAACTTCGTCATCGACGCGGAGCACGCCGACCGCTACGAGCGCCAGATCGGCCGGCGTGGCGTGATGATCACGCCCGAGCAGGGCGTGCTGTTCGTGAGCGTCGTGGCCGACGAGCGCATGCACAACTACCACTGGCCCCCGGGCCAGATGGCGCCCAAGCCGATACTCAAGGGCATGAAGATGCTCGGCGTCGACGTGAGCAACTGGGACGGCTGACGTGGTCTCGATCATCCCGCCGGGGCGGTTGGAGTGGGGCGTGCAGCTGCACGTCCAGTCGCAGTCCAAGACGTTCGCGGAGGACTGGGAGGACGGCACTGGCGTCGTCGAGCTGACGACACTGGCCCGCAAAGCCGACGAGGTCGGCGCGTTCTACATCGCCGTGTGCGACCACGTCACCGTGCCCAAGCCAGCCGACCAGCACATGCGCACGACCTGGTACGACCCCATCGCCACCCTCGGCTACCTGGCGGCGGTGACCTCGCGGGTGCGGCTGATGTCGCACGTGTTCGTACTCCCCTACCGCCACCCGTTGATGTCGGCCAAGCAGTTCATGACGATCGATGCGCTTTCCGGCGGGCGCGTGATCGTCGGCGTGGGCACGGGTCATCTGCAGTTGGAGTTCGCGGCACTGGGCGCCGATTACGAGCGACGGGGCGCCTTGACCGACGAAGCCATCGACGCCGTGCGCGCCGCGCTACGCGACGAGTACACGTCCTTCGACGGGCCCACCTGGTCGTTCACCGACTCGGGCCAGGCCCCCCGTCCGGTGCAACCCGAGGTGCCCATCTGGGTCGGCGGCTCGTCGAAGCCGGCGTTGCGCCGCGCCGCCACACGCGGCGACGGGTGGCTGCCGCAAGGCACACCCCGCCACGAGATGGCCGACGCTGTCGCCTATCTGCTCGAGCACCGCAAGGCGGCCGGCCTCGGCGACGCCCCCATCGACATCGGCACGATCACCGAGACGATCTACGTCGGCGAGCCCGGCTGGGACGTCGGCGGTCGCACCCTCTCCGGCAAGCCCGACGCCATCGCCGACTCCCTCCGCGAGTTCCGCGACATGGGCGTCTCCCACCTTCAGGTCCGCTTCCGCAGCCGCACCCTCGCCGAGCTCCTCGACCAGTTCGACGCCTTCGCCTCAGAGGTCGCGCCCCTTTTGAACTGATCGTCCCCCGCCCTCTGCGAACTCGCCACACTTGACCGCGTATACGCGGTCAAGTGTGGCGAGTTCGCCGGGGGCCGGGCGGTACCCTCGGCCTCGGGGGTGGTGCCAATGAGGCGAGTCCTCGCGGCGGTCGCGGTGGTCGGACTGGTCGCGTGCGGGACGAGTGCGCCGGCGCGTCGCTCCAGCGCCGCAGCATCGAGCTCGACGGTCACCAGTGAGGCACCGACCACGTCGACCAGCACCAGCACCGCGTCGACAACGGTGCCGCGCCCACGGTCGACCGACGGCATCCAGCCAGGAATGCTCGAGGCCATCACCTCGTGCGAGCCGGATCTCAAGGGCGCGACGCTCGACGTTGTTGCCGTGAACGGGCCGTATGGCGCTGCCATCTTGCACAAGGCCGCCACCGTGTCGCACCGGAGTCTCACCTTCGCAAACGGCCGCTGGTTCGACGGCGACCATGGGCAGGCAGCCTGCGCGCCCGAGATCTACGAGATGCCAGGGGCATATCCGCCACCCGCCACCTGGGGGTCCTCGGGATACGCGGCGTACTTCGATGGCACCCGTCGCGGATCTACGTCGGACGGAACCATCGGTCACGACGCGACGACACTCGTTGTCGGCATTAGCGACTCGACGGTGATCAAGGGAGCCATCGGTGGTGGGTACTGGGTCGTGCTCGCCATAGATGTCCGACAGCCCGGGGTGTACTGCGCCTACGACGCCGAAGGCCGGCTGCTTCACCAGGCGGGCGGGGGATCGTTTGGCGCCGGCGGTATGCCGGGATACACAGGCCCGACCGAGCCGCCGCTGGCCCCTGCTCAGTGCCCCAAGCAGGCGCCGTCCGTCTCCTAACCGATCACTTGTGTCTGACGCCGTCCTTCCAGACGCCGGTGATGCGGGAGGCGAGGTCGTGCAGATTTTCGGGGTCGCCTGACAGAAGGGCGAGGTCGGCGCGCTTGCCGGGCTCGATGCTGCCGCGGTCGTCGGCTACGCCAAGTAGGGCGGCCGCGCTAGAGGTCGTGGCCACCCACGCGTCGATGGGCTTCATGTCGGAGTTGTCGACCATCAGCTCGAGCTCCTCGAGGTTGTGGCCGTGCGGCCCCACGCCGCTGTCGGTTCCCATCGCCACCTTCACGCCCGCGGCCACGGCCTGGCGGAACGACTCCTTGTGCACGGCGATGACCTCGTGCGTCTTGCGCAGCGCCCACTCGCTCACGTTCACGCCCCGGTCGGCAGCGGCCAGCACCGACGCGGGCGCCAGCAACGTGGGCACCAGCCACGTGCCCCGCCCCAGCATCATCTCGACCGTCGGGTCGTCGAGGTAAATGCCGTGCTCGATCGAGCGGATGCCGGCGCGCACCGCGTTGGCGATGCCGTCGGTCGCTTGGGCGTGCGCCATCACGAACAGCCCAGCGGCTGACGCTTCCGCCACCAGCACGTCGAGCTCGTCGCTGCGGAAGTGGCCGTGCTTGGGATCGTCGCGCGGTGAGAGGACGCCACCCGACGTGGCCACCTTGATGACGTCGGCGCCCTCCCGGATCAGCTCGCGCACGCGCAGGCGCATCTCGTCGGGGCCGTCGACGATCGGCGACGGGTTGCCCGGGTAGGCGATGTAGCTGCGCAAGCATGCGCCCGACGGCAAATGCGAGTCGGCGTGGCCGCCGGTCTGGCTCAGCATGGTGATGCTGATCTGCATGTGCGGGCCCGCCACCATGCCGGTCTCCACCGCCGTCTTCACGCCCAGGTCGGCGCCGCCCGCCTCCCGCACGGTGGTGACGCCGATATCGAGTGTGCGTCTGAGGTTGTCGACGGCCTCGAAGTACTTGGTGGAGAACGGCTTGAGCGACCGCCGCATGGGGTCGAGCTCGCCGCTCATCGTCACGTGGGTGTGGCAGTCGAAGAGGCCAGGCAGGACTGTGAGGCCGGTGGTGTCGACGACCTCGTCGCCGTCGAGCCCCACCCCGACGTCGACGATGCGGTCACCCTCGACGACGACGTCCGCCTCGGCCGGCGCCGCGCCGGTGCCGTCGAGAACGAGACCTCCGTGGAAGAGGAGTCGGGCCATGTCAGTCGTTGAACACGGGCGGGCGCTTGTCCTTGCGGGCCTTGATCGCCTCTTCGAAGTTGTGCGTGGTCAGGCGCACGTAGAGCTGCGAGATGCCCTCGTGATCCATGTGGGCCGAGAGGCTGCTGGCGTCGAGGCTCGACCACAGCATCTTCTTGGTGATCTCCACACCGACCCGGCTGAAGGCGATGATGCGATCGGCCAGCCGGTAGCACTCCTCGAGCAGGTCCTCGGCCGGGACGACTCGCGACAGCAGGCCCATGCGCTCGGCCTCGGTCGCTTCGACGTCGCGGCCCGACAGCATGATCTCGAACGCACGTGACGACCCGACGGCACGCGGCAGCAGGTAGCTGATCCCGAGCTCGCTGGCGGTGAGGCCGTTGTTGATGCCGGCGGCCCGGAAGTAGGCGTCAGGCGAGCCGATGCGGATGTCGGTGCCCAGGCTCAGGCAGAAGCCGCCGCCGATGGCCGCGCCGTTGATGGCTCCGATCACGGGCTGATGCATCTTGCGCATCGCCATCACCGCGTCCTCGAGCAGCTCCAGCGCTCGTCGGGCGATGGACGTCACGGTCAACCCGCTGATGTTGGGCATCACGCCCGAGTCTTCGAGGTCGGCGCCCGAGCAGAATCCCTTGCCCGCACCCGTGACCACGACGACCCGCGTCTCGTTGTCGCGGCTCACCTCTTCGAGCGCTTCCCGGAACGGGATCATCACGTCGAACGCCATGGCGTTCATGCGCTCCGGGCGATTCAGCGTGATGAGCGATACACCGGGCCGCGGTTTGTCCACCAATACGAATGACACAGCGGCATCCTTGCCGTTCGGCGGCGTAGCCGCATCCTTACAACCTCCGCTCACTGGCGTGGTCTTGGCAGAAATCGTCAAGAGATTGGCATTGCAGCCATAGCCCGACCGAGCGACGATAGGGCCATGGGCCTGCGACGGGTGGTGGCGGTGGCGTTCCCCGACGTGCAGATCCTCGACGTCACCGGGCCCCTCGAGGTGTTCTCGATGGCGACCCGTCTGCTCGACAGACCGGGACACGGCTACCGGGTCGAGCTGGTCGCCAACACCGACGGGTCGGTGCGAGCGTCGTCCGGGCTCGAGCTGATGGCGTCGCCGCTCGACAAGGGCCGAGGCGCCATCGACACGCTCATGGTCGCCGGCGGCCTCGGCACGCGTGGCGCCATGCGCGACGCCGCGCTCATCAGCTGGATCCGCCGAGCGGCGAAGCGGTCGACGCGCGTGACGTCGGTCTGCAGCGGCGCCTTCCTGCTCGCTGAGGCCGGGCTCCTCGACGGCCGCAAGGCCACGACGCATTGGGAGCAGTGCGACCGCCTCGCCCGCCGCTTCCCCACCGTCGATGTGGACGCCGATCCGATCTTCGTCAAGGACGGCAACGTGTACACGTCCGCCGGCGTCACGGCCGGCATGGACCTCGCCCTCGCCCTGGTCGAGGACGACCACGGACCCGCCCTCGCCCTCGACGTGGCCCGCCAGCTGGTGCTGTTCATGAAGCGGCCCGGAAGCCAGTCGCAGTTCTCCGGTCACCTCACGGCGCAACTGGCCGACCGGCAGCCGCTGCGCGAGCTGCAGGGCTGGCTGGGCGATCACCTGGACGAAGACCTGTCGGTGAGCGCCCTCGCGGAGCGCGTGAACATGAGCACCCGCACGTTCGCCCGCGCCTTCCGCGCCGAGGTCGGTACCACGCCGGCCGACTACGTGGAGCAGCTGCGAGTGGGAGCCGCGCGCCACTGGATGGAGACCACGGACCGCGCCATCCCCGAGGTCGCCCGCGCCTGCGGCTTCGGCACCACCGAGACGATGTACCGCGCCTTCAACCGCGCCGTGCGGGTGTCCCCCGCCGAATACCGCCGCCGGTTTAGGCCGGCATCCGCTTGACCCACGACAAGGAGCACACAATGCAGATCGCCTTCTTCCTCTTCCCGGGTATCACCGCCCTCGACGCCGTCGGTCCCTACGAGGTGCTGCAGCGCCTGCCCGGTGCGGAGGTGGTGTTCTGTGCGACCGCGCCCGGCCCGCAGCGCACCGACAACGG
>JAFATL010000150.1 GCA_019243975.1 Actinomycetota bacterium
AGGTGCAACTTCCGCTGCACCTACTGCATGCCCGAGGAAGGCATGCAGTGGTTGCCTCGCGACGAGGTGCTCACGTTCGAGGAGATCGAGCGCGTCGCCCGTGTCTGCGTCGAGCGTTTCGGCTTCGACGGCATCCGCCTCACCGGCGGCGAGCCCACCGTGCGGGCCCGGCTGCCCCTGCTCGTCGAGAAGCTGGCCAACCTCGGCGTCGACCTGGCCATGACCACCAACGGGGCGACGTTCGGCCTCCTCGCCCATGATCTCAAGGCGGCCGGCCTCAACCGCATCAACATCTCCCTCGACTCGCTCCGCGCTGACCGGTTCCTCGCCCTCACCCGGCGGGACGCCCTCACCCAGGTGCTCGACGGCATCGACGCCGCCGTGGCCGCCGGTTTCGACCCGGTCAAGGTCAACGTGGTCATGATCCGGGGCGTCAACGACGACGAGGCCGTCGACTTCGCACGCTTCGGCCGCGACAAGGGTGTGCAGATCCGCTTCATCGAGTTCATGCCCCTCGACGCCGACGGGGCATGGAGCGCCGACAAGGTCGTGTCCGCCGACGACACGCTCGCCGCCATCGACGCCGTCTACCCGCTCGAGCCCGTCGTGCACGGCACCGAGCCCGCCACCCGCTACCGCTACAAGGACGGCGCGGGCGAGATCGGCGTGATCCCCAGCGTGACCAGGCCGTTCTGCGAGAGCTGCGACCGGGTGCGCCTCACGGCCGAAGGCCAGTTCCGCACCTGCCTGTTCGCGGTCGACGAGTTCGACCTGCGCGCCATCCTCCGCACCGGCGGCACCGACGACGACCTCGCCGCCGCCATCGAGCGAGCCGTAGGCACCAAGTGGGCCGGCCACCACATCGGCCAGGTCGACTTCATCCGCCCGCCCCGGTCGATGTCACAGATCGGCGGATAGCCGCGGCGGGGATGGGGACCCCGCCGCACAGCGGAGCACCGTTCAGGTGCGGAGCCAGAAGCAGAGTCACAGATCGGCGGGTAAGGCGGCCCAACACCGCACCCCGTAGACTGGCGCTGTGTCTGACCGCGGCCTGACCCACCTCGACCCGCTGGGCAAGGCCCGCATGGTCGACGTCACCCCCAAAGAGCCCACCCACCGGCGGGCGCTGGCCCGGGCCAAGGTGTTCATGAAGCCGGAGACGTCGGCCATGGTGGCCAGCAATGCCGTCACCAAGGGCGACGTGCTGGCGGTGGCCAGAGTGGCGGGGATCCAGGCGGCCAAGCGGGCTGCCGACCTCATCCCCCTGTGCCATCCGCTGCTGGTCGGCTCGGTGTCGGTCAACTTCACCTTCGACGACCACGACCGCTACATCGAGGTCGAGGCCCAGGTCGAGACCGTCGACCGCACGGGCGTCGAGATGGAGGCCATGACGGCCTGCGCGGTGGCCGCCTTGACCGTCTACGACATGTGCAAGAGCACCGACCGGTCGATGACGATCGGCGACATTGCCCTGTGGGAGAAGACCGGTGGTCGCTCCGGCATGTGGCGCCGGTCACACGATGCCGGGGTGGACACCGCCCTCTAACTCTGGCAAGCTAATTGCTAGATTTAGTTAGCAGGCAGGTGACAGCGCCGGGCTCGGCGTAGTAAGCAAGGGCACGTTGTCTTCGCCTGGGGGTGGGTTGAGCGACCATCCACCGATCCGACTCCGGACCGTCTTAGGGTCCCCGACAACGAAAGCGGGCTAGGGAGCTTTGACCATCGTGGTGCTGCTTGTCCTCGCCGGTATCTGGGGCGCGGTAATCATCCAGCAGGTCCGAAGCCGTGTGGACGTGCGACCCGTCGACTCGATCGTCGACTTCCGCCGCCAGCTCTCCGTGCTGCGGCGCACCAGCCCATTTGTGTCCTCGCAGGCCGCGCCTGCCGCACTCGCCGACATGTACGAGCGGTCGACGCCGCAGCACCTCGTCGCACCGGCCACGCTCTCGCCCGCCACTGCGACCCGCCTGCGCACGCAGCGCCGGCGCCGTGAGGTCTTCTACAGCCTGGCCGGCGGCAGTGCCGCCACCCTCCTGCTCGGGATGGTGCCGGGCCTGCACGCCGTGCTGATGGTGCACCTGCTCGTCGACATCGCCTTCGTCGGTTACGTCGCTGCCCTGGTGCGGTTCCGCAACATGGCCGCCGAGCGCGAGATGAAGCTGCGGTTCCTCCCGGCGCCTCGGCAGGCCGAGCCGGCCCTCCTGCTGCGCCGCTCCGCCGTCAACTGACGAGCGGCTGAACCCGGCCGATGACCGGCCCCGACCGCGCCGCCGAACTGGCCGCGCTGGCCGGACCCGTGCGCGCCCAGTTCGAGGCGTCGCACCAAGCGCGCGAGGCCGGGCTGGCCGCGTGCCGGCGCACCATCCGGGGCGCCAGCCAGCTGGTGCGGGCCGTGCACCGGCGCCGTCCCGACGAGGTGGCGGCGCGCATGGAGGAAGTCTCGGCGGCGATGCGCGACGCGCAGACCGCGCTGGCGCCGCATCCCGACGTGGCGTTCGCCGGGTTCCTGCACGACGCCGAGAAGGAGTACTCCGAAGGGATGCTGCTGGCGGCCTTGGTCGACGGCACGCCGTTGCCCGACCACGCCGCCCTCGGGGTGCGCCCGGCTGCGTGGTTGCGCGGCCTGGCCGAGGCGGCGTCGGAGCT
>JAFATL010000204.1 GCA_019243975.1 Actinomycetota bacterium
GTAAGCCGCTCCGGGCGTCGTACGCTGGGGGCGTTGAGTTTCAGTAGCGCCACGCTCGCTCGATACGGGCCGGCACCCGGCCTGCTGACTCACCCGCTCCTGCTCGGGTTGCGGCGAGGCGAGCTGCGGCGATGGAGCCAAGCGGCCGACGAGATCGAGCTCGATGCCGGCGACGTGCTGTTGACCGAAGACCGACGCGGCGACTGGTTCTTCCTGATCGAAGACGGATCCGCGCGCGAGACGCGCGCGGGCAAGACCGTCAACGAGTTGGGCGCGGGCGACAACGCCGGCGCGGTCGCCATCCTCGGCCTCGGCCCCCAGCAGACGACGATCGCGGCAACGACGCCGCTGCGCGCGTTCGTGGTCGGCAGGCGCCAGTTCCTCGCCCTGCTCGACGACATGCCGCTCGTGCAACGCCGGCTCTTCCCCGACATCGGCCCGGGCGGGCTGGCCCAGAAGCTGCGCGAGCTGCGCGCCGCCGCGTCCGACCAGTGGAAGGCGGTGGCCAAGGCCCGCGCCGACAAGCGCCTCCCGGTTACGTCGCGACCGCACCTCTACGTCATGCCCGGCCGGCGGGTGGAGTCGACGGGCACGGGATGGGCGGGCGTGGTGCGGGCGTTCACCGCGCCGACACCGACGCTCGCGCCCGACACGCCCAAGCCCCTGCCGTGGCGGTGGCGCATCACCATCGGGTTCGCGGCGGTCGTGGTGGCGGGCCTGGCCGGGTGGGCGTACCACCCGCCCGTGCTGGTGGTGCACCCGTTGGCGCCGGTCGACGTGTCGCGCGACATCGTCGTGCACGGCGCGCCCGTGCATCCCGTGCACGGCCGCTACTTGTTGCTCACGGTCAAGCTCGAGCGCCCCAACACGTTCGGGGCCCTGTGGGCGGTGGCCACCGGGAAGCACCGCATCCCACTGCGCTCGGGCGCGGGTACGACGGTGGTCGGGTTGGCGCCCAACTCGGCCGAGGCGTTCCGCCACAGCCAGGCCGAAGCGGCCGCCGCCGCGGCCGCGGCCGCCGGGTACGCCACCCACCCCGGCGGCGACGGCGCCATCGTGGTCGACGCCCTCGATCACGGCGGACCCGACGAACTGCGGCCCGGCGACGTGATCGTGGCCGTCAACGGCGCGCCCGTGCACCTCACTCCCGACGTGGCCCGGCTGGCGGCCGCGTCTACCGGAACGACGACGGTCGCCGTCGAACGCGACGGCGAACGCATCGACGCGCACGTCCGTCGTACCGCAGACGAGGTGCGCGCCGGCAAGGTGCGGCTCGTACTGGAGACGCGCAACCCCACGTACGCGCTGCCGTTCACCGTGACGTTCCGTCATCGCCCCATCGGAGGACCGTCGGGTGGCCTCATCTACGCACTCGCCCTCACCGACATGCTCGAAGGACGCGACCTGGCCGGGGGACGCACCATCGCCGCCACCGGTGAGATCGACCCGACCGGCGACGTGATGCCGGTCGGGTTCGTCGCCGACAAGACGATTTCACTGCGCCACGCCCACGCCGCCGAACTGCTGGTGCCGTCGACCCAGGCCGTCGACGCGGCGGGCGGCGGCCGCACCGTGCAGGGCGTCTTCACCCTCGACGACGCCATCGCCGCCCTCGCGGCGCGTTGAGCCTTTCCTGCCGCGGTTCGTGCCGCTTGTCCGGATCGCGCGGCAGGAAGTGCGCTCATGCCTTGACAGGCATATAACTATCTTAGAATATAAGGACTCGTGACCACGGCGTTCGAGGTGTTGGCGGAGCCCAACCGGCGGCGGATCCTCGACCTGCTTCGCGGCAACGAACGCGCAGTGGGCGACCTGGTCGACGCCTTGGCGGTGAGCCAGCCGGCCGTGTCGAAGCACCTGGCGGTGCTGCGGCGGGCCGGTCTGGTCGAAGTGCGCATCGACGGCCAGCGCCGCATCTACACGGTGCGGCCCGAGCCCCTGCGCGACCTGGACGAATGGCTGGCGCCCTACCGCCAGCTGTGGGGCGAGCGCCTCGACGCCCTCGAGCACCACCTCGACGAGATGGACGACGCGGGAAGGGAGAAGCGATGAGCGGGGAACCCACGACCGATCAATATGGCGTGCTCGATCGAAGCGGGGAGCGGAGCCAGGTGCGATTCGTGCGCCGGCTGCGGCACGCGCCGGAGAAGGTGTGGCGCGCGCTGACCGAACCGGAGCACGTGAGCGCGTGGTTCCCGACCGACATCGTGGGCGAGCGGGCGCCCGGTGCCGACCTGACGTTCCCGTTCCGCGCCAACGAGGGGCCAACGATGAGTGGGCGTTACACCGCCTTCGACCCGCCGTCGACGCTCGAAATCGTGTGGGGTGACGACGTCCTGCGCTTCGAGCTCCAGCCCGACGGCGACGGCACGCAGTTGACGTTGACCGTGGTGCTCGAGGAGCTCGGCAAGGCGGCGCGCGACGGGGCCGGCTGGCACGCCTGCCTCGACGCCCTCGCCGCCGACCTCGACGGCACCCAAGCCCAGACCCCCGAAGACGGCTGGCGCCAGGTGAACAAGGAGTACATCGAGCGCTTCGGCCCCGAGGCCTCGAAGATCGGCCCACCCCAAAAGTGGATCGACGCCCACGGCGAGCCCTGATCACCAACCCCCGCCGAACTGACAGGTGAAACGTGCGCTCTGGCGCACGTTTCACCTGTCAACTACGACGAGGTGAACGGCACGGACTCGAAGCCGTGCACGTTGCTCATGTGCACGCGCACGGCCTTCGACTCGTCGATCTCGTAGCGCGGGAACGCGAGGGCGAACTCCTCCAGCGCCACGCGTCCCTCGAGCCGGGCCAGCGCCGCGCCCAGGCAGAAGTGCACGCCGTGACCGAAGCCGATCGGCAGGTGGCTGTCACGGCTGATGTCGAACCGGTCGGGGTCGGCGTACTGGCGCTCGTCGCGGTTGGCCGAGCCGGTGAGCAGCAGCACGCGCGATCCCACCGGCATCGTCACGCCGTGCACGGCCACCTCCTCGGTGAGCACGCGGCCCTGGTACTGCGACGGCGCCCAGTAGCGCAGCGTCTCCTCGACCGCGCCCGGGATCGTGGCCAGGTTGTCGAGCACCTTTTGCCACTCCGACGGGTTGCGTTGGAACAGCACCGCCGCGTTGGCGAGCAGCTTGGTGAGCGTCTCGGTTCCGGCCGAGCCGATCAGCGCGCAGAAGCCGACGATCTCTCCATCGGGCAGTCCCTGCGCGATCAGACCGCTCATCAGCCCGTCGTTCGGATGGGCGCGGGTGTCGGCCAGCAGCGTGCCCCAGTAGTTCATGGAGTTGGCCATCGCCTCCAGCGCACTGCGCGGGATGTAGGGCGGCGTGTCGGTGCGTTCGAGGCTGGCGTCCATCCAGTGGCGCAGCTGGTTGCGGTCGTCGGCGGGCACGCCGATCAGCTCCATGATCACGTTCATGGGGACGATGGCGGAGAACTCCTGCACGAAGTCGCCGCCACCGTTGTCGCGCAGCGGCGCCAGGCACGCCCGCGCCGCCTCACGTACGAACGGCTCGAGCGCGGCGATGGCACGAGGGGTGAACACCCGGCTGACGAGCTTGCGCTGGTCGTCGTGCGACGGCGGGTCGAGGAAGATCATCATCGGCGGGATCGCCCGGGTGTCGACGCGCTCGATGGTGGTGCCCTCGGCCGAGCTGTACAGCAGTGGTTGCTGCGACGCGTCGAGGACGTCCTCGTAGCGGGACAGGGCGTACCAGCCCTGCGCCTCGTTGACGTAGCACGGTGCATCGTCGCGCAGCCGCCGGTACGTCGGGTACGGGTCGGCGTGGAACTCCGGGGAGAACGGGTTGAGCTCGATCCCGACGCTCGTCATGCCCGCATCACGCTCGCATCGTTGCACGCCGCGTCATGCCGTTCACCTTGGATCCGTACCATGGAGGCGTGCGTCTCGACGGCCGCCGGTCTTCCGCCGCCCTCATCGGGCTGGCCGCCGCTGTCGGTGGTTGGACGGCGCACACCCTGATCTATCTGCTGCAGCCCGGCTCCCTCGGCCTTCCCGACGCGCTGCCCGCGGGCATGGCCCGCTCGGCCCACGCCTACATGCTCCCGTTGGGTCTCGTGCTGTTGGCCCTGGCGGTGGCGTGGGGTGCCCTCGGCGTGCGGTTGTGGGCCCGCCTGGGCCGTCGCCTCGAGTGGGCGACCCGGGCGCTGCAGGGTGCGTGGCGGGGGCGGCGCGCCGACCTCCCGGCTGGCCCGACCACCCGGGTGCGGTTGCCTGCCAGCGTGGCGTCGCTCGCCGTGTTGGTGCTGCCCGCGCAGCTCGCGCTCTTCGTCGCCCAGGAGAACCTCGAACGGGCGGCGGTGCACGTTCCCCTCCCCGGCCTGGCGGTGCTCGACGGCCGCGCCCTGCTGGTGCACGCGCTGGTTGTCCTCGTGGCCGCGTGCGTCGTCGCTCCCTTCCTCGCGCCCTTGGCTCGACGCGCCCAGGCCGTCGAGCAGTACGAGCAGCTGGTGCGGGCGTTGTTGCGTTCCTACGGACTGTCGCTGCTGTTTGCGCCGCATGCCGCATCGCAGTGGACGTCGACACCGATCGAACGCTTCGGCGCGAACTTGTGGGGACGGCCGCCGCCGTCCGGGCTCCTCTCTCCAGCGCAGTAACCAGCAGTGTTTCAGCGCGCACAGGGCGCGCCGAACAACGAGAGGAGATCTCTGCAATGTCGAAGTTCCGCGCGCTGCTTCTGGCCGCCGGCGGCGCTATGGCCCTCGCCAGTCTTGCGATGGCCAGTCCCGCGTTCGCTCACGAGCCGAGGACGGTCGGGGCCTTTCACGTCGAGGTCGGGTGGAAGGTCGAGCCGACCTATACCGACGTTCCCAACGCCGTCGACTTCTTCCTGAACGACGCCAACGACAAGCCCATCACCGACCTCGGTGACACGCTGAAGGTGCAAGTCGTCTTCGGCGACCAGAAGAGCGACATGCTGTCGTTCGAGGCCGTGAGCGCCGACGAGGGATCACCCGGTGAGTACACCGCGTCGGTGACACCCACTCGGGCTGGTGTGTACACGTTCCATCTCGTCGGCACCATCCATGGCCAGCCGTTCGACCAGTCGTTCACGTCGTCGGACAAGACCTTCGACAGTCCGAAGGACCTCGCCGAGACCGAGTTCCCAGCCAAGGACCCGAGTAACGCGGCCTTGGGTTCGAAGCTCGACCGCACGGCGACGCGTCTCGACGCGGTGAAGACCACCGCCGACAAGGCCACCAAGAAGGCCGAGGACGGCTCGACGCTGGCCATCGTCGGCATTGCTGTGGGTGGTCTGGGCTTGATCCTGGCGGTCGTGGCCATGGCAAGAGGACGGCGCACCTCTTAGCAATGCGCCGCTTCGCTGCCGTTCTCGCGCTGCTGCTGGCGGGGGGAGCCCTGTGGCTCGCCCCGCCGGCGGCCGCGCACGCGTTGGCGCAGAGCTCGGACCCGGCGCCGGGCTCGACGGTTGCCCACGCGCCACCGGCGGTGACCATCGTGTTCGGTGAGCGGCCCGAGGTGAAGTTGTCGTCGATTACCGTGCTGAGCGCGTCGGGGGCGCGGTTCGACCAGGGCGGCACGCAGGGCGTGGCGGGCAACCCGCTGGCGCTGCAGACCGCCGTGAAGACGTTGCCCAAAGGCGTCTACACGGTGTCGTGGCGAACCGTGTCGTCGGTCGACAGCCACGTAGCGACGGGCGCCTTCGCGTTCGGCGTGCAGGTGGCGCCGACCGCGGCGGCGACCGCCAAGGCGAAGGTGTCCACGTCGGCGCGACCCAAGGCGTCGGCGGTGCTGGGCCGGTGGGCGCTCTATATCGGGCTGGTCGTCGTGGTCGGTGCCGGCCTGATTGGCGCACTCGCCTTCCGCCGCCCCCCGCCGGCCGTCGTGTGGCTGCTGGCGGCCGGGTGGTTGGTGGCGGCGGCCGGGACGATCGTGATCACGCTCGTCGAGCACGCTGATGCGGGCGTGTCGTGGAGCGCGCTCTACAAGACGGCGGTCGGCCACAAGCTGGCGCTGCGCCAGGGCGCCCTTGCCCTGCTGACGGTCTGCGTCGCCGGGACGGCGGTCCTGCGCGGCCGCGCCCGGCGTCCGCTCGTGCTCGTGTCCGGCATCGCCGGCGGGTTGGGGCTGCTGGCCGACGTGGTGTCGAGCCACGCCGCCGCCGGCGCGCGCCCGACGTTCAACCAGACCATCCAGTTGCTGCACGTGCTGGCCGTGGGGGCGTGGATCGGCGGGTTGGTCGCTCTGCTGTTCGCCACCCGTGGCCCGGCGACGGACGAGAAAGCAGCGGCCGTGCGCCGCTTCTCGACGATCGCGGGCGGCGGCCTCGCAATCGTGTTCGCCACGGGCGTGTACCGCGCCTACGTGGAGATTGAGCGGTGGGACAAGGTGTTCACCTCTGGCTTTGGCCAGCTGGTGGTCGCCAAGGTGGCGGTCAACGCCCTGCTCGCCGGGTTGGGGGCGCGCAACCGGTGGCGCCACGTGCCCGGCGCGGAAACCTCATTGCGAGGGCTCCGGCGGGTCGGGGGCGTCGAAGTGGTGTTGGGCGCGTCGGCCTTGTTGCTGGCCGCCGCCCTGGTCAACGTCGCGCCCCCGGTTTCGGCGCGCACGCGCTCAGGGCCGACGGTACGTCCGCTGGTGTTGCGAGGCGCCGACTACGGCACGACGACGCGCATCCGCCTCGAGGTATCGCCCGGCCAGGCCGGCTTCAACCGGTTCACCGTGCAGGCCACTGACTACGACTCGGCCGCGCCCATCCGCAACGCCAAGGTGCAGCTCGGCTTCGACATGCCGCAGCGGCCCGACGTCGGATCGTCCACCCTTGACCTGAAGCCCGGCGCGGCAGGGACGTACGAGGGCGACGGCGCCAACCTGTCGATCTTCGGCACGTGGCACGTGCGCGTGCTCGTGCAGCAGAGCGCCACGTCGGTCGAGGTGCCGTTCACCGTCACCACACGGGTCCCGCCCCAGCAGATCGACGTCAGCCGGGCGCCGGGCGCACCCACCGTGTACACCGCCCACCTCAGCGGGGGCCGCAGCGTGCAGATCTACCTCGACCCCGGGAAGGCCGGGTTCAACGAGCTGCACGTCACCTACATCTCGCCCACCCAGACGGCGCTCGACGTGCCGACCGTGGTCGTCGCTCCCGCGTCGGCGGGCGGCACGCCGGGCACGCCGTACACGGTGCGCCGCCTCGACATCGGTCACTTCGTCGCCGACGTGACCGCGAAGCGAGGTCCCCTCCGCGTGCTGGCCGTGGGCACCACGGGCGACGGCGAGCAGCTGGCCACCCTCCTGACCCTGCCGGTTGCGTAGGCCGGCGCACGTAGGCTCCGGAACGTGCGCATCGTGTCGTTGTTGCCCTCGGCCACCGAGATCCTGTTCGCCGTCGGCGCGGGCGACGACGTCGTCGGCGTGACGTTCGAGTGCGACCACCCCGAGGAGGCGCGCAGCCGCACCATCGTTTCCACGACCACCCTGCCGCCCGGGCTCAGCCCGGCGGAGATCGACGCGGCCGTGCGCGAGCGGCTGGCCGCAGGCGAGGACCTCTACCGGCTGGACGAGGGCGCCCTGCGCAGCCTCGATCCCGACGTCGTGGTGACCCAGGACCTGTGCGCGGTGTGCGCGGTCGACGTCGACGATGTGGACGCCGCTCTTGACCACCTCGGGTGCCGCGCCGAGGTGATCACGCTCGACCCGATGACGCTCGACGACGTGCTGGCGTCGATCGAGCGCGTGGGCGACGTGACGGATACACGTGACCGCGCCGGCGCACTCGTGGCCGACCTGCGCACCCGCCTGCAGCGCGTTGCCGACGCCGTGTCGAACCGGCCCCGACCGAGAATGGCATTGCTCGAGTGGACCGACCCGCCGTTCGCCCCCGGCCACTGGCTGCCCGACATGGTCGCCGCCGCCGGCGCCGTATCGGCCATCGGCGCCGCTGGTGAACGCTCGCGTGCGATCGAGTGGGCCGACCTCGCCCACGCGCAGCCGGACCAGATCGTGGTGGTGCCGTGTGGCTATCGGTTGGACGGCGCGACCGCGCTGGCCAACGAATTGCTCGCACAGGGCCGGTTGCCCGCGGGCGCCGAGGTGTGGGCAGTCGATGCTGACGCGGCCTTCGTTCGGCCCGGGCCGCGGGTGGTCGACGGCGTGGAAACCCTCGCCGCCATCGCTCATCCGGGTGTCATCACGGCGCCCGAAGGGCTGGCCCGGCGCGTCAACTAACCCGTCGCTTCTCGCTTCCAGGTCGCAGTAGAGTCCAGCTATGGCCACGATGGGCGTGAGGCTCGCCCTGCTGGTGGCGGCGGCACTGATGGCGGGCTTGGCCGCGGGCTGCGGGCGCAGCACCGGCGCGGCGGGGTCCGGTACCTACAACGTCCCGGCTGCCCTCAAGAACTACGCGTGCCCGGCCGACGCGACCGGTGTGGGTGCCGCGCGGTCGGGGCCGCGTACGGGGGAACGGCTGCAGGTGGCCACGACCGTCGCGCCCATCACGTCGATCGTCGCCGAGGTGGCCGGCGACAAGGCCGACGTGCGCGGCGTCATCCCCGAGGGCACCGACAGCCACACCTTCGAGCCCAAGCCCAGCGTGGCCGAGACGTTCTCGAAGGC
>JAFATL010000573.1 GCA_019243975.1 Actinomycetota bacterium
TACGGCAAGGAGCGCTACGTCGTGGAGGCAGCCGAGGGGCTGACGCCCGGCCGGCACGACCTGGTGTTCTCGTTCGAGAAGGACGACAGCGCGGGCGGCACCGCCGAGCTACGCATCGACGGCACCGCCGTCGCATCCGCGGTGCTGCCGGCCTTCACGCCGTCAGCCTACAACGGGGTCGGCATCGGCCTCACCTGTGGCTACGAGTGGGGCCCTGCCGTGGGCGAGGGTTACACCGCGCCGTTCCCCTTCACCGGCACCATCACCAAGGCCACCGTCGAGGTCACCGGCCCCGTCGTGCGCGACCCGCTCGCCGAGCTCGCCGCCATCCTGTTCGAGCAGTAGGCCAGCTCTCGCCGAACTACTCCGCGAGCAACTCGTCGAAACGGGCTGATGCCGCGGCCTCGTCGGTGAACTGCTCCGTCCTGCGAACGCGGCCGCGCTCATCGAGAGCCATCGCCATCCAGCGCACGAGTTCGTGCGTGCCTGCGCCACCCTCGGCACCGTCGCCCCGGGTGACGGCTTCGATCACGATGAGCTGGGGGCCGATGCGCGGGATCCGCCGCAGGACGAGACGATGGGTTGGAGTGATGTCGGCCATCGCCCGGTGGTAGTCGATGACTGCGTCGACGCCGCTCAGCGTGCCGAGGCCGGCGTTCCGATGGTCGACCATGACGACATCGGGGGTGTACAGCTCGCGAAGGGCCGCCCAGTCGTGCTGGTTGAAGCTGCGGCGGAACGCCGAGGAAGCTGTCATCCACGAGGCGTAGGGGGCGCCTTCGCCGGCGAGGTACCGGGCCTCCAACTCGTCGAGGGCCTCTTCGAGCTGGTCGGGGTCGTAGAGGGCGGCCCAGACGGCGCGGCCTTCCTCGTCGGTCTCCATGAGGCACAGGCTGGTGACCTCGAAGTCGCGCGCCAGCCACGCTCGGCTGCACAGGGCGAGACGCTCACCGCGCAACGCAATGGTGTCGAGGGTGACGCCCGTGAGCCCGATCGCCATGGTCTCGCGCATCCACGGCACCATCGCCTCGCGATTCGGGAACCGGGTTCCGAACGTCGGCCGCCGGTCCTCCATGACGTAGTCGGGATGAAGCAGATCGATGGCGGTGTCCCACTCGCCGTCGACCATGGCGTGGAACCAGCGCCGGCTTCCGTCCATCGCCACGTTGTCGTCGGCGGCGTGTCGCGCCGCGTTGCCCGGCTCGCCTTCGCTCGCGGCCGACAGCGCCCGATACCGCTCCCACGCCAGGCTCTCCTGCTCCAGGTCGAAGCTCTCGAAGCGAGTGATCGGCCCCTGCGGCGTGCGGGCCCGCGTGATGAACAATCGAGGGTTGGCGTATTCCGCACCCGTGTCACTTGTCGATACGGCGACGGACTCGGCGAGAGATCCGTGCGTGTCCACCGCGAGGATCCGGGTCCACAGCAGGGCGTAGTCAGGTGCAATCTCGACCATGGCCTGGTGGCGTGCGATCAGGGCGTCGGCACCGCGCATCTCGCCGTAACCGGCGGGTCGGTGATCGAACGACACGATGTCGGGGGCGTAGACCCGGTACATGGTGTCCCAGTCACGTTCGCGGTACGCCGTGAGGCCGAACTGGGCGAGCCGGAGGGCGTCGGCGTACGGGGCCCCATCACCGGCGAGGTAGAGCGAATCGAGTTCGTCGAACGCGGCGACGACGTCGTGTGGGTCGAAGGCGACGCCGAGAACGTTGCGCCCGTGCTCGTCCTCGCCGTGGATCCACAGCAACTCAACGGCGTAGCCGTCCTCGCTGCGGAACAGGCGACGAAGCAGGGCCAGCCGGTCGCCCCGGGTGGCCAGCACCTCGACTTCGAGCGAAACGGCCCCGATCTCCAGGAGGGTCCGGGTTGAATCGAGAGCGTGTTGACGGCCCCGCACCACCGAGCCAAGACCGCCCCTTCGATCGTGGAACACGAAGTCCTCGGCGATGAGCTCGGCGAGCTCGTCCCAGCGTCCCTCCGCTGCGAGCTCGAAGCTCGCTCGGTAGCGCGCCGTCGGGTCCGG
>JAFATL010000341.1 GCA_019243975.1 Actinomycetota bacterium
GGTCGGGTAAGCCGCCGACGGGCGCCCGGTCGAAGAACGGATCGAGGGCGGCGAGGACGTCGAAGTCGTCGGGCAGCCCGTTGATCAAGCGGTGGATTGCCTCGACCGTCAGCTCGTCGTCGACCAGCTCGACGATGTAGGCCATGAGGAAGTCGTAGTCGCCGGCCGTGTCGCCGTTGGCGGCCCGCCGCTCGTCCCGATAGGCCAGCGCGGTTTCGAAGCGGTGATGGCCGTCGGCGATCACGACGGGAGCCGACGCCACCGTGTCGCTGATGGCGCTGAGTTGCTCGGGATCGCTGACCCGCCAGAGCTGGTGGCGCACGCCGTCGTCGTCGACGGCCTCGGCGTCGGCGGGTCCGTCGACGGCGGTGAGCTTGGCCAGACCGGGTGCCATCGACAGCCCCCACACGGGTGAGAGGTTGGCCTGGGCGGCCCGCAGCAGGTTGAGCCGGTCGTCCTTGGGCTTCGACATGGTGCGCTCGTGGGGCAACACGTCGCCCTCGCCCGGCTTCGACAGTTCGAGGGCGCCGAGCACGCCGGTGGTGTGCCGGGGCCGGCCGTGCTCGTCGGCGAACTCCATGCGGTAGACGTAGAACGACGGAGCGTCGTCGCGCACGAGCACGCCCGTCGCCCGCCACTGGTCGAGCAGGGCTTGGGCGGCGGCGTAACGGTCGAGGGTGCCATCGGGCTGGGGCAGCTCGACGCGCACCGAGTTGAAGGCGTTGCGCTCCTCGAGCCGCTTGCGCTCGGGCTCGTCGATCACGTCGTAGGGCGGCGAGATGACCTCGTCGAGCGGGAGGTCGGAGGAGTAGCGCAGGCCGGCGAACGGTTCGAAGCGAGGCACGCCGTAGTGTCTAGCCGCAATGACCTGGGTGCTCGATTGCGATGGCGTGCTGTGGCTGGCGGAGGCGGCGGTGCCGGGCGCGGCCAACGCGGTGGCGGAGCTGCGCGCCGCCGGGCAACGCGTGGTCTTCATCAGCAACAACTCGTCGCCGACGGTGAGCGAGTACGTCACCAAGCTGCAGGGCATGGGCATCACCGCCACCGAGGCCGACCTGATCACCTCGGCCCAGGCGGCGGCCAGCATGCTCGAGCCGGGCGCCACCGCCCTGGTGTGCGCGGGCGTGGGCGTGGAAGAGGCCATGCAACGCCGGGGCGTGCGCATCGTGCGCAGCGGGCGGGCCGACGCCGTGGTGGTGGGGTTCCACCGTGACTTCGACTTCGACCGGCTCACGGCCGCGTTCCGGGCCGTGCAGGCCGGCGCCCGCCTCATCGGTACCAATGACGACGCCACCTACCCGACAGCCGCCGGCCCACTCCCGGGCGGAGGCTCCCTTCTGGCTGCCGTCGCCTACGCCTCCGGGGCGAAGGCCGAAGTGGCGGGCAAGCCGTTCGACCCCATGGCCACGCTCATCCGCGAACGGGTGGGCCCGGTCGACACCGTGGCCGGTGATCGCCCGTCGACCGACGGGCGCCTGGCCGTGCGCTTGGGGGCGCGTTTCGCCTTGGTGCTGAGCGGGGTGACAACCGAGCGCGACCTGCCGGTGACCCCCACGCCCGACGTGGTCGGTGCCGACCTCTCGGCCGTCGTGAGCCAGCTGAGCTAGCTCGACCTCAGAAGGCGGGCCGGGGCGAGGGCCGCAGATGGGGCTTGGTCGTCATGCGCCAGATCAAGCCGATGATGGCGCCGAACACGAAGCCGCCGACGTGGGCCGTCCACGCCACGCCCGAACTGGGGCTGGTGAAGAACTGCAGCACGAACCAGAACACCAGCAACCACTTCGCCTGGAGATCGCGGAAGAACACGATGAAGCCGAGAAAGATCAGCGAGCGAATGCGCACGTTGGGGAACAGGACGAGGTAGGCGCCCATCACGCCGGCGATCGCACCCGACGCGCCGATCATCGGCACGGTGCCGTGAGGATCGAGGGCGACGAACGTCGCCGTGGCCGCCAGGCCGGCCGCCAGGTAGAAGATCAGGTAGCGGATGGAGCCGGCGCGGTCTTCGATGTTGTTGCCGAAGATCCACAGGAACAGCATGTTTCCGGCCAGGTGCAGGATGCTCCCGTGCAGGAACATCGAGTACAGCACGGCCAGGTAGATGTTCTTGTTGGGGAACACCTCTTGCGTCGGCGGTTCGACGTCGCAGTGGTTGGTGTCGCCCGAGCTCAGCGTGGCGTCGACCTCGTCGGCGGTCAGCGGGCGACCCCGCACCAACTCGCACGGAATGGCGGCGTGGGCGAACGTGAACTTGAGCTCGGCCCCCGAGTTGTCCTTCTGTTGCACCAGCACCTGCTGCCCGCTCGGTTGCACCAGGAAGTAGATGGCGGCGCAGGCGATGATGATCCCGAGCGTCACCCACGCGCGGCGGGACGTGGGGTTGTAGTCCTTGAGGGGGATCACGCGAGCATCACGCTAGCTTCCTTCCCGTGAATCGCCGTCTCCGCGCGATCTGCGACCTCGACGTTGCCACCATGCGCGAGTACGTCGGGTTGCACGACCTCTACGACGGCGTGGTGCAGGACCTGTCGCCGGCGGGGGTGACGGCCGGCGTCGCCCGCCTGGGTGAAGGCGAGCCCGAGGCCGACCCGTACGACGACGCACAGTTGCGGGCATACGAGCGGGGGGTCACCACCGCCCTCGGCGACCTGGAAGATCATCGCCGCAACCCGCTGTGGCATCTCGCCAACCTCGACGTCGCCTGCTACGACCGCGAGTACGCGCCGGCAGAGGAGCGGGCGGCGGCGCGGCGGCGGCACCTGGCGGCGTGGCCGGACGCGGTGGACGCAGCCATCGAGGCGCTCGATCGCGTGCCCGCGGCCGTGGCCGAGGCACTGCTCCCGGGTGTCCGGGGCTTGGCCGAAGGCGTGGATGACGAGGCGGCCCGCGCGGCACAGCAGCGCTTCCAGGCCCGCGTGGAGGAGGCGGCGCGGTCAGGCGATCCCGACGCGTCGCTGGGTGCGGGCGCCTTGGCCCGGCTGATGGGCGACCCGGAGGCACTGGCGGTGGACCTCGGTCGCCTGGCTGTGCAGGCCGATGGGGAACGCGACCGGTTGCTGGCCATGTTGCGCGACGCGTGCGAGCAGCTCGAGCCCGGTGTGCCGCTTACCGAGGTGGTGGCGGGCATGACCGCCGATCACGCCCCCGACATCGACACCGTGTACGCCGAGGCGCGGGCACTCATCGACGAGGCGACCGCGTTCACCGTCGAACGTGACCTCCTGCGCGATCTCGGCGGTGAGTGCCGCGTGGGTCCGGCCCCGCCCTCGCGCCGGTGGGCAATGGCGATGATGTCGGGCGCGGCGCCCTTCGAGCCCGACGCGCCCAGCTGGTACTACATCAGCCCGCCCGATCCCGAGTGGTCCGCCGAGGATCGTGAGTCGTGGCTGGCCGTGTTCAACCGGACCACGCTGCCGGCCATCACCGTGCACGAGGTGACGCCGGGCCACTTCGCCCACGCCCGCATGATCCGCCTGACCACCAGTGACGTGCGTCGCGCCTTGCAGCCGCTGGCGTTCGTCGAGGGATGGGCCCACTACGTCGAGGAGCTGTTCGCCGAGGAGGGCTTCCGCCATGGCGACCCTCGCTACGTCGCGGGCATGTGCATCGAGGCGCTCATCCGCGTCACCCGTCTGGCGGTGGCCATCGGCGTGCACACGGGCGCCATGACCATGGACGACGCGGTGGCCCGCTTCGAGCAGGACGCCTTCCTCACCGGCGAGGCGGCGCGCAGCGAGGCGGGGCGGGCCACCTACGACCCGGCCTACGGCCGCTACACGTGGGGGAAGCTGGCGATCCGCGAGGCACGCGACGAGGCCAGGCGGCGGTGGGGGAGCGGCTACACGCACCGCCGCTTCCACGACGCCCTGCTCGGGCTCGGCTCGCCCGCCCTGGGCTTGCTCGGCAACGCCCTGGGCTGAGCCCTGGGCAGCGGAAACAGGCGATTGGGCCAGGCCAGAGGGGTTCCCATAGAGTTCTCCCATGCCGGAGAACGAAACGCTCAAGCGCTACCTCGACGCGGGGATGGCCTTCACCCAGCTCACCCGGGCCCGGGCCGAGGAGATCGTGAAGGACCTCGTCAAGCGAGGTGAGCTCCGGCGGGAGCAGGTCCAGGAACAGGTGGACGAGCTCCTCGACCGCAGTCGGCAGAACACCGAGATGCTCGTGGGCGTGGTCCGCAAGGAGATCGCCGACCAGCTCGGCAACCTGGGCTTGGCCACCAAGGAGGACATCAAGCGCCTCGAGGCCAAGATCGCGGGCAAGGCACCCAGCGCGGCCACGGCGACCAAGGCCCCGGCCAAGAAGTCCACGGCCGCGGCCAAGAAGGCGGTCAAGAAAGCCTGACGACGCGCCGGCGCCTCGACGCCGAGATGGTGCGGCGGGGGCTCGTGCCGACGCGTGAGCAAGCGCAGGACGCCATCGCGGCCGGCAGTGTGCTGGTGGCCGGCGCAGTGGCGACGAAGGCAGCGCGCATGGTCGCGGCCGCCGAGCCCGTCGAGGTGCTCGGGCCCGCGCCCCGGTTCGTCAGCCGGGGCGGTGTGAAGCTCGACGCCGCGCTGGCGCGGTTCGGCGTCGACGTGACCGGCAAGGATGCCCTCGACGCGGGCGCCAGCACGGGTGGGTTCACCGATTGCCTGTTGCAGCGCGGCGCCGCGTCCGTCGTGGCCATCGACGTCGGTCGGGGCCAGTTGCACGAGCGCCTGCGCCGCGACCCGCGCGTGCGCGTCATGGAGCAGACGAATGTGCGCCACCTCGAGGCGGCCGACGTCGACGGGTCGCCGTTCGCGGTCGTCACCGTCGACCTGTCGTTCATCTCCCTCGCCACCGTGGCCCCGGCTGTCGTCGACCGCCTCGCCGCGCCGGGGGCGGACGTGGTGGCACTGGTCAAGCCCCAGTTCGAGGCGGGACGCAAGGAGGTGGCCCGAGGCAAGGGCGTCGTGCGAGACCCAGAGGTCTGGGCCGACGTGCTCGCCCGCACCCGCTCCGCACTCTCCGAGCAGGGAGCCGCGATGATGGATGTCATGGTGTCGCCCCTCCTGGGGGCCGACGGCAACGTCGAGTTCCTCGCCCGCTTCCTGGCCCACGCCGCATCGACGGGCGCGGACGTCAACCTCGACCAGGTGGTGGCCGAGGCCGTGGCACTCGTAGCGGAGCGAAGCTGATGGCATTCGTAGCGGAGCGGGGCTGATGGCCGCCGTCGGACTCGTGTGCCACGGCCTGCGGGCCGAGGCCCTCGACCTCGCCTGCGCGGCGGGCGCCTGGCTCACCGAACGCGGCCACCAACCTCGCGTGCTGAAAGACGATGCGCGGGCGGCCGGCCTCGAGCCGTGGGTGCACCCGGCCGACGACTTCGCCCGTGGGCTCGACCTGGCCGTGAGCCTGGGCGGCGACGGCACCATGCTGCGCACGGTCGACCTGGTGTGCGACGCCGACGTGCCGGTGCTCGGCGTCAACGTAGGGCATCTGGGCTACCTCACCGAGGTCGAGCCGGCGGAGCTGTTCGACGCGCTGGAACGCTTCTTCGCGGGTGACTACGCGGTCGAAGCGCGCATGACCCTCGAGGTCGGCGTCGACGTCGGCGGTACGTCGTCGACGTACACGGCGTTGAACGAAGCAGTGGTGGGCGTGTCGTCGCCCGGTCACACCGTGCGGCTGGCGATGTCGCTCAACAACCAGGCGTTCACGTCGTACGCAGCCGACGGCGTGATCGTGGCCACGCCGACGGGGTCGACCGCCTACAACCTGTCGGCGCGCGGCCCGATCGTGTCGCCCCGTCACCGGGCAATCGTGATCACGCCGGTGTCGGCGCACATGCTGTTCGACCGGGCCCTGGTGCTCGACGCCGACGAGGTGCTGCGCCTCGAGGTGATCGGCGATCGGTCGGCCGCCCTGGTCGTCGACGGTCGTCCTATCGCCAACCTCGACCCCGGTGACGTGTTGCGGTGCTGCGCCGGCAGCCACGACGCGCTCCTCGTGACGTTCGGGCAGCGCGACTTCCACCGCATCCTCAAGGCCAAGTTCGGCCTCACCGACCGCTGATGCTGCTCGAGCTCGCGGTACGCGACCTCGGCGTCATCGCCGACCTCCGGCTCACGTTCGGACCCGGCATGACCGCCCTCACGGGCGAGACGGGCGCGGGCAAGACGCTCGTCGTCGAGGCCCTCGAGCTGGCCGTCGGCGGCCGCGCCGACCCCGTGCTGGTGCGCCCGGGCGCCGACGAGGCGTGGGTCGAAGCCCGCTTCGAGCTCGACGGTGACGAGATCGTGCTCGCCCGCGCCATCCCGGCCGCGGGCCGATCGCGCGGCTACATCGACGGCCGCATGGCGCCGGCCACCGCTCTGGCCGAGGCGGGCGCCCGGTTGCTCGACCTGCACGGGCAGCACGCCCACCAGTCACTGCTGGCGCCGGGGCCGCAGCGCTCGTCGCTCGACCGCTACGCGAGCATCGACCGAACGCCCCTTCGCGATGCGCGCGGTGCGCTGGCGAGCATCGACGCTGCGTTGGCCGAGCTGGGTGGCGACGAGCGGGCCCGGGCGCGTGAGCTCGACCTCGTGCGCTTCCAGGTGAACGAGCTCGATGGTGCCGCCATCACCGGGCCCGACGAGGACGAGAGC
>JAFATL010000389.1 GCA_019243975.1 Actinomycetota bacterium
GAAAGGAACGGTGCGCCACCACCTCATCGACCCGCAGACCGGGCGGCCGGCCGAGACCGACATCAACTTCGTGTCGGTCGTCAGCGGGCAGGCGTGGATGGCCGAGGTGCTGGCCAAAGCGGTGCTCCTGCACGGCGGCCCCCACCCGTTCGACGCACTGGGCGGGACCGCCGGCCAGGGGCTCGCCGTCGACGGCCGGGGCACCGTGTTGGCCTCGCCCGGGCTGCACCTCTACCTCGACGGCGTGCCCCTGCGGCGCAGCCTGCGCGTCCCCGACTTGTCCCGGACCGTCGGCGCCGCCTAGGCAAGACCCCGTGGCCGAGGTCTCCAAGCTCATCCAAGCCAACGAGCAGTACGCCAGCGCCCGGGCGACGGTGGGCACCGGCAGGCCCAGCCGCAAGCTGGCCGTCGTCACGTGCATGGACGCCCGCATCGACGTGTTCGCCGCTCTCGGGCTGCACCTGGGCGAGGCCAACGTCATCCGCAACGCGGGCGGGCGCGTGACCGACGACGTGCTGCGCAGCCTCGCCCTGGCCACCCACGTGCTGGGCGTCGACACCGTCGTCGTGATGCAGCACACCAAGTGCGGCCTGGCCGGCGTCACCGACGAGGAGCTGCAGAAGATCACCGGCGCCGACGTCGGCTTCCTCTCCATCGCCGATCACGAGCAGGCGCTGCGCGACGACCTCGACACGCTGGCGGCCACGCCCTACCTCGGCCCCGTCAAGGTCATCGCCGGCTTCGTGTACGACGTCGACACCGGCCACATCGCCGACGTGGTGCGCTGGGAGCGCCCCGCCGGGTAGCGGACTACGTCTGGCTCTCGAGCCAGACGACGTGGGCGGCGTGCACGCGCTCCCACAACGCGTCGAGATCGCCCTCGGCGAACTCGTCGAGGTCGAAGCCGAAGACGTCGTGCAGGGCGGCGGCCAAGTCCTCTTTTGACTCGAGCGTGCGCTCGTACGCGCCGGGCCCTTTGCGGCTCAGGACTGCGCCCCGGATGATGTCGACCTGGTCGGCGGTACGGCGCTGGAGGCTGAGGATCTTCACGAACCCCGAGTCCGGCTCGGTCGACAGTTTGACGTTGGTCGCCTCGAACTCGCTCATGTCGGCGGGCGCCGACCGCCACGCCATGCCGGGGAACGTGCCGTTGGGGTCGTGGATGAGGCGCCAGTCGCCGACGCCACCAGGTGTCTCCTCCAGGGTGATCGTGAACGGCGGCTGCGCATAGGTGCCGGCCCGCAGGGGCAGCGGGTCGTGCATGGCATCGCCGAGGCCGACGTCGACGTACCAGTCCCCCGCCGGGTTGTCGTCGCTCGCGAGCCCGTGGACGGTGAGGACGAGGTGGTTCGACATCGCTTCTTCACTCGGCCCGTCGGCACCGTGCACCCCGCCGACGTGGCGCACGACGTCGTAGCCCAACTCCCGCAACAGTTCGCTGAATGCGCCGTTCAAGTGGAAGCAGTAGCCCCCGCGAGTCGTCGTGGCGATGCGTTGCAGCGCGTCAGCCGTCGAGCACGTGTAGCGCTTGCCCGTGTGGATCCACACCGTCTCATACGGCACCCGCTCCACGTGGGCCCGGTGCAACCGCCGCAACGCATCCGCCGACGGCGGTTCCCGCTCCACCCCCAACCGCCGCAAGTACTCGTCGGTCACGACAGAGTGCCCAGCCGCGCGCGCAATTTCGACGCGACGTCGTGCAGGTTCGCGTCAACACCAGGGCTGTCGTCGAACATGTCACGCCACGGAAGTGGCTGGCCTGGCGCCGGATCATCCACGTATCGCGGGACGACGTGCGTATGCAGGTGCGGCACCCAGTTGCCGAGCGTGAGCAGGTTCATCTTCATCGGCGTGAACTCCCCGTCGATGGCGCTGCTAACGGCGAGGACGTCCGACCAGTATCGGGTAGCAGCGTCGGCCTCGAGTTCGGTGGCCTCGGCCACGTGACCGTGTCGCCACGCCACCACGCAGTAGCCCGGCAAGCGGCTTCGACGCTGGAGGCGCACCTCCGTCGAAGGCATCTCGCACACGAAGACACCGTGGTCATCGTCAACCTGCGATCCGAGCGACGCGCACATCGGGCAGCCGCGGCCCGCCTTCCGCTCGCTCCAGTCCGCCGGCCATCCGCCGTCGCTCATGCGCCGAGCCTTGCACCTGTCGTGGTCGACCCGCACTGTTGCGCGCGACTCCGCAAATGTTGAGCACTTTTCGACCTGTGAGGTCGATTTCTGCTCACGGAATGACCAGCTCGATGATGGCTACCGTGGTGGTCATGAACGGCGATCCGATGACTCGGCGGGACGCACTGGCGGCGCTCGGGCTGGCCGGCATCGGGCTGGTGGCGGTG
>JAFATL010000458.1 GCA_019243975.1 Actinomycetota bacterium
GGGAGAGCAGCGCCTCGATGCCGGCAGGGGTGGCCGGTACCGGCGCGGGCACCGACAGCGCCAGGCGACCGAGGTTGACCGGGTGCAATCCGTCGGCGTCTTTGTCGGGGTCCATCTCGTCGAGGGCCGCCTCGTAGTCGAGGTGGCCGGGGATCGGGTGCTGCACGAGCATGGCGTCGACCCGCCCGTCGTCGTTGAACTCGTGCACAGCCGCCAGCAAGTCGGCTTGGGTCGCGTCCTCGGGCAGCTCGGCGTGGAACGACTCGAGCCCGAGCTCCGCGCACTTGGTGTGCTTCATGCGCACGTAGCCGGCGCTGGCGCCGTCGGAGCCGACAAGCACCGTGGCCAACCCGGGCGGGTGGCCCGCCGCGATGAGCTTGTCGATGCGCGGCTTCAGGCTCTCGAAGACGGCGTCGGAGACCGGTGCACCCGGCAGCAGGATCGCGCTCAATGGAGGAAGTGCCTTTCGCCGGTGAAGACCATCGCCATGCCGTGCTCGTCGGCCGCGGCGGTGATCTCGTCGTCGCGCAGCGCGCCACCGGGCTGGATGACGACCGCCACCTCGGCGGCCGCCGCCGCGTCGAGGCCGTCGCGGAAGGGATAGAACGCGTCGGTCGCCGACGCGCCACCCTTGGCCCGGCCGGCCGCCTTCTTGGTGGCGATCTCGCCGGCGTCGACCCGGCTCTGCTGACCGGCACCGATGCCGACGGCTTGGCCGTTGGCCACGAGCAGCACCGCGTTCGACTTCACGTGGCCGACCAGCCGCCACGCCAACTCGGCGTCGCGCCACTCGTCCTCGGTCGGTTGCCGCTTGGTGACGACGCGCCAGTCCTTGCGGTCCGCCACGAAGCGGTGCGGCTCCTGCACGAGGAAGCCGCCGCTGATCTGGCGCAGGTGCAACCGCTCGTCGGTGGGCGGCGCCGCCTCCAGCAGGCGCGTGTTCTTGCGCTTGGCGACCATCGTGTCGACGGTGCCGGGCTCCCACCCGGGGGCGATGATGATGTCGGCCTGGGCCGCCGCGGCCATGGCTTCGGCGGTCGCCGCGTCGACGGGCCGGTTGAGGGCGACGATGCCGCCGAACGCCGACTTTTCGTCGCACTCGAACGCCCGCTGGTAGGCGGTGGCCAGGTCGTCGGCGATGGCGACACCACACGGGTTGGCGTGCTTGATGATGGCCGCCGCCGGCTGCTCGCCGATGTCGTACACCAGCTTCCACGCCGCATCGGTGTCGAAGATGTTGAGGTACGACAAGGCGAGCCCACTGTGCTGCTGCACGTCGTCCCACCAGCTGCGGGTGCCGACCTCGCGGTAGCGGGCCCCCTGCTGGTGCGGGTTCTCGCCGTAGCGCAGCTGTTCCTCGGTGCGCTCCAACGCGAAGTGCAGGCTCGGCGGCAGCAGCGCGCCGTCGGTCTGGTCGAACCAGGTGACGATGGCCGCGTCGTAGGCGGCCGTGTGGGCGAACGCCTTGCGGGCCAGCGCCCGCCGCGTCTCGCCCGCCAGCTCGCCGTCACGGCGCAGCTCGTCGAGCACCTGCCCGTAGTCAGACGGGTCGACGACGATGCCGACCGACGCGTGGTTCTTGGCCGCAGCGCGCACCATCGTGGGCCCGCCCACGTCGATCATCTCGATCGAGGGGTCGGATCGGAACGGGTACAGGTTGCACACGACGAGGTCGATCGGCGTGATGCCCCGTTCCTCCAGCGTCGACATGTGCGACGGCTTCGACCGGTCGGCCAGCACGCCGCCGTGGATGTTGGGGTGCAACGTCTTCACACGGCCGTCGAGCATCTCGGCCGCGCCGGTGACGTCTTCGACCTCGAGGTGCTCGATGCCGGCGTCGGCCAGGGCGCGCGACGTGCCGCCGCTCGACACGAGGTCCCAGCCCAGGCTTCGTAGCCCCTTGGCCAGAGCCTCCAGGCCGGTCTTGTCGTACACGGACAGCAGTGCTCTCACGGCAGCGTTCCTTCGATGACCTGGCGGATGGTGTCGGGATAGAGGCGGCGCTCGACTTCCTTGATGCGCTCGTGCAGCGTGTCCTCGGTGTCGCCGGGCAGGACGGCCACGGCCTCCTGGGCGAGGATCGGACCGGCATCGACCTCTTCGGTGGCGATGTGCACGGTGACGCCGGTGAGCTTGACGCCGCGGTCGAGCGCCTCCTTGACGGAGTGCCAACCGGGGAACGCCGGCAGCAACGCCGGGTGGGTGTTGAGGACGCGCCCCGGGTAGGCGCCGGCGACGGCAGGGATGATCGTGCCGAAGCCGGCCATGACGACGAGCTCGACGTCGTGGCGCTTGAGCGCCTCGATGACCTGATGCGTGTACGCGTCGCGGTCGAAGTCCTTACCGAAGCTCATGCGCTGCACGAGCTCCGACGCCACGCCCGCCTGTTCGGCCACCTCCAGGGCGCGGCACGGGCGGTCGGCGATGACCACCACGACGGGGATGCCCGCTTCGAGGATGGACTCCAGGTTCGACCCTGTCCCCGATGCCAGCACCCCGACGTTCATCGACGCCGACCCTACCTGAGCGGCGGGTCGACGCAGCCCTCTTTCCCGCCGCCCCCGGCGGGCGTCGTGCGCGGGTACGGCGTGGTGTAGCCGGAGCCGGGATCGTTGCTGCGGAGGTAACGCAGGATCCCCCGCGCCACGGCCTGGCCCTCGACGTCGTCGAACGCGGGCTGGGCCAGGAGGTCGGCCTCGGGCGGGTTGGAGATGAACGACAGCTCGGCCAACGACGACGTCGTGCCCGCCGTCTGACGCAGCACCGCGTAGTAGTCACCGTTGGATCCGGTGCGGTACTTGGCGCCCGCGTCGGTGTCGCCGACCCACGCGATCCGGTACTGCGCGAGGGCCCGCGTGACCTCCTCGTAGATGAGGCCGGCCAGGCGCTTCGAAGAGGCCGAGGCCAGCTGGTAGTAGGTCTCGGTTCCCGGTCCGTTGTGGGGCCCGTCCGGGTCGGCGTTGTGGTGGATCGACACGAACGCGGCCGGCCTGATCGCGTTCACCACCGCGGCTCGGGCGGTGAGCGTCATGTCGTAGTCGCCGGTGCGGGTGAGGAGCACGGCTACCCCGTTGCGAGCAAGCGTGTCGCGCACGACGCGCGTGACCGCGAGGTTGGCGTTCTTCTCGGCTAGGCGGTTGGGGCCGACGGCTCCCGACTCCTTCCCCCCGTGCCCGGGGTCGAGCACCACCGACGCGCCCTTGACGGGCGTGCCTGCATCGAGGACGGCGCTGTTCTCGCACGGCGTGAGCACCCGCACACCGTTGTTCTCGAAACCGGTGACGGGCAGCACGACGCCGTTGGGCGAGACCACCACCTTGGGCCGTGCCTGGGCCAACGCCGACGGCGCGGCTGGCCGCGGTGCCGCGCTGGTCACGGTCGTAGACGCGGTGGCCGCCGGGGAGACGGCCGTGGCGGGCCCGCTGGTGGGAGGGGGTCCCGAGGCGGCCACGGCGCCCACCGCCGCCCGGCTCACGGGCGGCGGTGCCGGTCCCCCGCACGCCGCCGTGGCGAGGAGGAGCACACCGAAAAGAGGGACGGACCGCCGCATGCGCCGCACAAGGCTAAAGGAACCTGGGACCGTGTCGGCATCGCCTCTACGCTGGTGCCACGGCGATAGACGGGGTCCACGAGCAGGCCGTGGCGGGGGAGCTGGAGCAGATACTCGGGCACAGCCCGGGTGACTTCGTCGTGGACTCCGTGCACACGCCGGTGGCGGGAGCAAGTGCAGGTGTGTGGCGCGTGCGGGGCGACGACTGGTCGCTCGTGCTCAAGCTCGTCCGCCACGGGGCGGGCGCTCACGAGAACTGGCAGTCGGGCGACGACGAGGAGCACTGGTACTACTGGCGCCGCGAACCGCTCGCCTACGAGTCCGGGTTACTGGCCAGCCTGGGCGGCCAGCTGCGCCCGCCGCAGTGCCGGCTGGTGACCGACCGCGACGACGGCAGCGTCGCCCTGTGGTTGGAGGACGTGGCCGGCGACCCGGGCTCGACGTGGCCGCTGCACCAGTATCGCCGGGCCGCCCGCCACCTCGGCCAGGCCCAAGGCGAGTTCGCCGCCGGCCGTCCGCTGCCGCCCTACCGGTGGTTGAGCCGCGACTGGCTGCGTGCCTACCTGTCACAGCGCGACGGCGATCACGCCCTGGTCGACGACGCGGCC
>JAFATL010000486.1 GCA_019243975.1 Actinomycetota bacterium
CCGACACGCCCGCGGTAACGGGAAGCCGCCGCGTCCGGCGCCGGTCCTCGAACGCGGAACACAGCACGACGACGGCGAGCACGGCCGAGAAGCCCATGGCGATGCCGCCCAGCGCGTCGGTTGGGTAGTGGAACCCGGCCCGCACCACGCCGGCGCTGACGCCCAGCGGCAGCAGCACCGCCGGCACCGCCAGCCACGCGGCGCGCCGTCCCCACTCGCGCACCGCCAACGCCACGATCAAGGCGGCCAACGCGGCCGCGCCGGTGACGTGTCCCGACGGGAACGCGAAGGAATGGCCGGCGCTGCTCAGCCTTCGGCCGATGAGCGGCTTGGCCACCAGCTCGGTCAACACCACGGCGAGCAACGGCGCCACCAACGCCGCCGTCGCGCCGAGAAGATCGCGCCGCACCGCCCGCCACAAAGCGAGCACGGCCACGGCCGCGGCGACGAACTCGGGCGAGCCCAACCACACCAACCCGCGGAAGGCGCGCCGGGTGTGCGGGATGTTGGGCGTGTCGACGACGCGCTCGCCCAACCGGTCGACATGCAACGGCCCTGTCGTGTGCGCGACCCGCACGCCGATGACGAGCACCACCGCCAGCAATCCCAGCGCCAGCGCGGCGGCCCACCGCCGATGGCCGCGGTCGAGGCCGAACGACGGCTCGGCCAGATCGGACATCTCGCCAATGCTACGGGTGCGTCAGTGAGACGAAGCTTCGCCATATGACGCGTGATGACGACCGCGTGACGGCGTTGTCATGTTCTGAAACACGAGAAGGCCCCCCCAGCCGGTCCAACGGTCCTCCGGCTGGTGGGGCCTTTTCGCGTGCAGATGTCGCAAATGGGGGCGACTGTCGCCCTTGGTCGGCGGCCCTGTACCGTGCTCGTGCCATGACCGCGCCCCCCACCAGCTCCGCACTCGTCCCCCGGATCGTCACGGGCGTGCTCGTGTTGGGACCGCTCGTCGCCCTCGGGCTTGGCCTCCCCCTGCTGTGGGGCCACGTGGTCCACCTCCGGGACGTCATCCTCGGCCTCGTCCTCTACGCCATCACCGGGCACGGCATCACGGTGGGCTTCCACCGCATGTTCACGCACCGCAGCTTCAAGCCGAAGCGGGCGCTGAAGATCGTCCTCGCCGTGGCGGGCTCGCTCGCCGTCGAGGGCTCGGTGGTGAGCTGGGTGGCCAACCATCGCCGCCATCACATGTTCAGCGACGACGCCGGCGACCCGCACTCGCCGCATGCTTCCGGCCCCGGCATCGCCGGGCAGATCCGCGGGTTCGCCCACGCGCACGTGGGCTGGCTGTTCAAGGCGGACACGACCTCGGCCAGCCGGTACGCGCCCGACCTGCTCCGCGACCGCGACGTCGCAGTGGTGAGCCGTCTGTTCCCGCTGTTCGCGGTGGTGTCGCTCGCCATCCCCTTCGCCAGCGGGTGGGTGCTGTCGAGGACGCTGGCCGGGGCGTTGAGCGCGCTGCTGTGGGCCGGGCTGGTGCGCATGGCGTTGTTGCACCACGTGACGTGGAGCATCAACTCGGTGTGCCACATGTTCGGACGGCGACCGTTCACCGACAAGGACCGCAGCACCAACGTGGCCGCGTTGGCGATCGTCTCGCTCGGGGAGTCGTGGCACAACTTCCACCACGCGTTCCCGTCGTCGGCCCGTCACGGCGTCGGGCGCGGCCAGCTCGACTCGTCAGCCGCAGTGATCCGGTTCTTCGAGCGCGCCGGCTGGGCGACCAAGGTGCGCTGGCCCGGCGCCGAGCATCTGGCGGCGGGCGCCCCGGCCTGACCTCGACGGCCGTCGAGTACACTGATCCTTCGCACCGCTCGGCAGTTGCCGACGTTCGTCGGCTGTTTTGCCGCCGGGGCCACGAGAACCTTTCGAGTCGGCCCGCTTCCCGCCACTTGAACTGGAGTCTCGTCTTGCCGTCCACCTTCGCCGATCTCGGCGTACCGTCCGACCTGACCGCGCTGCTCGCGCAGCGCGGCATCACCGAACCCTTTGCTATCCAGGCCGCGACCTTGCCCGACGCACTGGCCGGCCACGACGTCTGTGGCCGCGCTCCCACGGGGTCGGGGAAGACCCTCGCCTTCGGCCTGGCCCTCCTCGAGCGGGCCGGCGCCGGCCGCGACCGCCGGCCGCGCGGTCTGGTGCTCGTGCCCACGCGCGAGTTGGCTGCGCAGGTCGCCAAGGAACTGGCGCCGCTGGCCCGCTCCCGCAAGATGCGGGTGGTCATGGTGTACGGCGGCACG
>JAFATL010000657.1 GCA_019243975.1 Actinomycetota bacterium
AACTTGGGGCCGGGCGGTTCCGCGCTCTCGCCCGCAACTCACGCACCGTCACCAACGACCGCGATGCGCTCGACCAGGTCGACGACGCCGGCTTGGTGCTCGAGCGGGCTTTGGCGCCATGGCTGGAGAAGCGCCTGCCCGCCACGCTGCCCGAGGACCTCACCGACGCGCTGACGCTGGCAGGCGAACGCGTGCGGCGACTGGTGAGCTCGATCAGGGAGGCGAAGGGTGACGAGGCGCGCGCCGCGCGCGCTTTGCAGGCCGGCGGGCATCTGGCCGGCGACATCGCCTTCGTGCTGGAGGCGAGCGACACCGACGTGGTGTGGGTGGAAGGGCCCGCGCACACGCCCACATTGCACATCGCGCCCGTCGACGTCGGCGACGTGCTGGCGGAAAAGCTGTGGTCGGGCGTGACCGCCGTGCTCACCAGCGCCACCATCCCCAACAACCTGGCCGCGCGCGTCGGCATCGAGGCCGAGCAGTGCGACACCCTCGACGTCGGCAGCCCGTTCGACTACGAGCACAACACGCTGCTCTATTGCGCCGCGCATCTCCCCGACCCGCGCCAGCCCGCCTACGAGGAGGCGATGCAGGCCGAGTTGGAAGCGCTGCTGCGCGCCGCCGAAGGCCGCACCCTCGCCTTGTTCACCAGCTGGCGAGCGATGAACAACGCCGCCGACGCGCTGCGCGACAAGGTGCCGTGGCGCATCCTGACCCAGTCCGACCTGCCCAAGCCGGCGCTGGTCGCCGCCTTCAGCGGGGACGAGCACGCGTCGCTGTTCGCCACCATGGGGTTCTGGCAAGGCGTCGACGTGCCCGGGCAGTCGCTCTCGCAGGTGGTGATCGACAAGCTGCCGTTCGCTCGGCCCGACGACCCGCTGCTCGACGCCCGCCGCGAGCGCGCCGGTGCCGCCGCCTTCCGACTCATCGACCTACCGCGCGCGGCCACGCTGCTCGCGCAAGGCGCGGGCCGCCTCATCCGCACCGCCACCGACCGCGGCGTGGTCGCCGTCCTCGACCCCCGCCTGGCCAAAGCCGGCTACCGGTGGGACCTCGTCCGCGCCCTGCCGCCGATGAAGCGAACGAAAGAGCGCAGCGACGTCGAGGCGTTCTTCTCCGACCTGCGCGCCGGTTAGTAGCCGAGGCGTTCCAGGGCCTTGGCCCGGTGCTGCCAGTCCTTGTCGACCTTGACGAAGAGCTCGATGAAGGCGCCGGGCGCCAGCTGCTCCCGCACATTGGTGCCGACCTGCTTGAGGACGCTGCCGCCCTTGCCGATGACGATGCCCTTCTGCGAGTCGCGCTCGACGAGGATCTCGACGCGGATGCGCGGCCACTCCCATTCGGTCACGCGCGTGGCGATGGAGTGGGGCACCTCTTCACGGGTCACTGCCAGCAGTTGCTCGCGCACGAGCTCGGCCACCCAGAAGGCCTCGGGCACGTCGGCGACGGTGTCGTCGGGGTAGTACTGCGGCCCTTCCGGTAGGCGCTCGACGATCGCGTCCACCAACGCGTCCACACCGTCGCCCGTCTTGGCCGACACGGGGAAGTAGTCGTCGAACTGCAGCTCGCCGCCCGCCAACGCCAGTTGGTCGAGCACCTGTTGACGCGAGGCGATGTCGACCTTGTTGACGACGCACATGCCGTTGGCCGGCAGCGTGTCGGCGACGAAGTGATCGCCGCGACCGAGCGGCTGGGTGGCGTCGAGCACGAACAGCACGACGTCGACATCACCGACCGACGACGTGGCCGTGTCGTTGAGCCGCTCGCCCAGCAACGTCCGCGGCTTGTGGATGCCGGGCGTGTCGACGAACACCACCTGCGCGTCCGGGCGGTTGAGGATGCCCCGCACCTGCGTGCGCGTGGTCTGCGCCTTGTCGGAGACGATCGACACCTTGCTCCCGAGGATGCGGTTGAGCAGCGTCGACTTCCCGACGTTGGGGCGACCGATCAGGGTGGCGAACCCGGACTTCACTCCTCGGGCTCGTGCACGCGCGGCGGGAGCTTGGTCACCCGCACGCGGTTGATGCGCCGGCCCTGCACCTTCTCGGCCGTCAGGCGCAGCCCGTCGACGTCGACCGACTCGCCTTCGGTCGGCACGTGGCCGAGCTGGCCGAACACCAGGCCGCC
>JAFATL010000725.1 GCA_019243975.1 Actinomycetota bacterium
CCGCCAGGAGCTCAACGCCGATGGCTGGCAGCAGGAGCGCTTCCCCACCCTCGACCCCCACGCCATGGCCCTCACCCTCGTCGACGGCGCCACCATCGAGGTCGACCTGGCCGGCGTGCCAGTCACCGCGCACATCTGGCGGGCCGACGTCGGGCGCGTGCGTTTGTACCTGCTCGACACCGACGTCGACGAGAACGACGCCGAAGGCCGGCTCGTCACCGACCGCCTCTACGGGGGCGGCGCCGAGCACCGCATCCGCCAGGAGATCCTCCTCGGCATGGGTGGCGTGCGGGCCCTCGACGCGGTGGGCGAACCCACGCAGGTGTTCCACACCAACGAGGGCCACGCCGGCTTCCTCGGCCTCGAGCGCATTCGCCGCTTGATGACCGGCGAGCGCCTGTCGTTCGACGAGGCCATCGAGGCGGTGCGGGCCGGCACCGTGTTCACCACCCACACCCCCGTATCCGCCGGCATCGACCGTTTCCCGCTCGACCTCATGCAGCGCTACTTCAAGCAGTGGGCGGCCGACTGCGGCATCACCTTCGAGCAGCTGATGGCGCTGGGCCAGCTGCCCGGTGACGCCCCCGACGAGCCGTTCAACATGGCCGTGATGGGCTTCCGCCTGGCCAGCGTCTCCAACGGCGTGTCGAAGCTGCACGGCCACGTCAGCCGCGAGATGTTCCAAGGCCTGTGGCCGGGCGTGCCGATCGACGAGGTGCCCGTCGGGTCGGTGACCAACGGCGTGCACGCGCCCACGTGGGTCGCGCCCGAGATCAACGACGTGCTCACGCGCTACGTGCTGCCGTCGTGGAGCAATGCCACCAAAGCCGACTGGGCCCGCATCGACGACACCCACGACGACGAGTTGTGGCGGGCGCGCGAGCAGGGCCGCGAGCGCCTCGTCACCATGGTGCGTCAACGGCTGCGCGATTCGTTGCTGGCCACCGGCACCAGCGAATCCGACGTGGCCTGGTGTGCCGAGGCGCTGGACCCGCGCATCCTCACCATTGGCTTCGCCCGCCGCTTCGCGCCGTACAAGCGGGCCACGCTGCTGCTCTCGCAGCCGGAACGGCTGAAGGCGTTACTGCTGTCGAGCGAGCGACCGGTGCAGCTGGTGTTCGCCGGCAAGGCCCACCCGGCCGACGACGCGGGCAAGGAAATGATCAAGCAGATCGTGCAGTTCTCGCGCGATCCCGAGGTGCGCCACCGCATGGCGTTCGTGCCCGACTACGACATCGCCGTCGCCCGCACCATGTACCAAGGTTCCGACGTGTGGCTCAACACGCCTCGCCGGCCATTGGAGGCGTGCGGCACCAGCGGCGAGAAGGCCGCGCTCAACGGCGCCCTCAACTGCTCGGTGCTCGACGGCTGGTGGGACGAGATGTTCGACGGCGACAACGGCTGGGCCATCTCGTCGGCGGAGACCTACGACGACCTCACCCGCCGCGACGAGGTCGAGGCGGCCAGCCTGTTCGACATTCTCGAGACGCAGGTGGTGCCGCTGTTCTACGACCGCGCCCTCGGGCCCGTGCCCCGGCGGTGGGTCGGCCGCATCAAGTCGTCGCTGCGCTCGCTCGGCCCGCAGGTGACCGCCAGTCGCATGGTCAAGGAGTACACCGAGACGATGTACGAGCCGGTTGCGAGCCGCACCGATCTGCTGGGCGCCGACGGCCACCAGCGTGCACGCGAGCTGGCGGGCTGGAAGCAGCGGGTGCTGGCGGCATGGGACCACGTGCAGATCGATGGCGTCGACAGCGACGCGGCGGTGGCCGATCTCGGCGTCGAGCGCCAGGTGGAGGCGACGGTCTCGCTCGGGTCACTCGAGGCCGACGATGTGGCCGTGGAACTCGTGCACGGCCCGGCCGGACCCAACGACGAGCTCTCGCCCCCCACCGTCGTCCAGCTCACGCCGGCCGGTCCCGCCGGCGCCGACGGCCGCCTCCGCTACACCGGCAGCTTCGTCTGCGACACCGCCGGCCGCTACGGCTTCACCGTGCGGGTCGTCCCCGCCCACCCCGACCTCGTCACCCCCGTCGAGCTCGGCCGCGTCGCCTGGGCCTGACCCCCCGCCTTCGGGTGCACCTACTCACGCATAGACCCGGCTACTGCACCGAAAGGTCGGGAAGAGGCCTTCGGTTCGGACGTTTGCGGCCGATGTGTCCGGGGTGCGGCGGAATCACAATCTGAATGGCGCGCGCTCAAGCGCGAGGGTCATGACCATCCTGGCCATCGGGGCGGCGATCCTCGCGGCCGCGTCCGGGCTGGTCATTGCCACAGGGCATCACCGCCCGGCCGTGCAGCTGGGCACGGCCCACTCGTCCTCTCCGGACACCACTGACGACATCACGAGCGGGACGCCTGACGACGGCAGTTCTGTCACCCTCGGCGCGGGCGACGCGGCTGCCCCCTCCACGACTTCCACCACGCTGCGGGCCACAGCCCGTTCGTCCACAACCTCGAGCACCCCCACGAGTTCGACCACCGTTGGCCCCGTCTCCGTCACATCGCCACAGAAGGCCGCGCCGACGGAATGGCCCATGTTCATGGGCGGCCCGCAGCACACGGGACAAAGCCCGGCGGCCGGCCCGCAGACTTCCCACGTCCGTTGGACCTACGGAGATTCCAATCCGGTTGAAGCGCGCGGCGCGGTTGTCGTGGGCAGCGACGGCACCGCGTACCTGGCACATGGCGCCAACGGTCCATGCGGCCCGATACCGCCCGGCCCCTCATGCGTGGCGCAGGTCGACGCCGTCTCGTCGACGGGCCAACGGAGGTGGCAATGGACAGTGAACGACCAGGTCGACCGGTCCGTTCCCGCCGTCGACGATGCCGGAAACGTGTACCTAACGACTGATCGGGGCACCGGGAGTCTGTTCGCCATTACGCCTGCGGGCGCAACGAGGTGGACGCTCTCGCTCAATGGGCACTACCTCCGCGGGAGCGTGACGATCGGAACCGACGGCACGCTCTACGTGCAGGATTCGAACTCCACGGTCTTCGCAGTCCGTGCCATCGATGGACACGTCCTGTGGGAGCGGGCGACGAATCCTGGAAGCATCGGGTATGCGGGCGCACCCGCTGTGAGTCCGGATGGCAAGACCGTCTACGCGACGAGCGGAGGTGGGCTGTTGTACGCGCTTAACCCCGGAGGTGCAGTGAGGTGGTCAGTTCCCGTCAGCGGTCCGTCCAACGCGGTCATCGCCAATGCGCCATCGGTCGGTCCCGACGGCACGATCTATGTCGCGGCAGGCGGTAGTTCGGGCGATACGCCGAGTGACATCGACGCGTTTTCGCCCGCTGGGTCAATCAAATGGCACTTCACCTCTGATGGCATGTTCGAAACGACGCCCGCCGTTACGTCAGGCGGCCTCGTCGTAGCAGCCAACAACATGGGGACAGTCGTTGGCCTCCACGCTGCCAATGGCACAGTTGCGTGGACGTACCACTCCGACGGCGACTACGGCGCAAACTTCTATCTCGCCTCGCCGGTCGTCGGGGCCGACGGCACCGTTTACGCTGCCAACCAATTCGGTCTCGTCGCCCTGAAGCAGGGTTCGGTGGCGTGGAGCGCAGCCGGAATTCCCACCGGGGGCGCCACCCCCGCTCTCACCCGCTCGGGCCGGCTCCTTGTGGTGCGCCTGGGTCAACTCGTCGCCTACGGCTGAGCCCGCGCAATCTCTCCGGGGCCTGCGCTCGTAGGTACTCGTAGACTCGTTGAGTCTGCCTGGCTGGGTGGGGCAGAGAGGACCGACACATGTGGGCTTGGCGCGGGTTGGCCGGCCTTTTCATATTCGGCGTGCTGGCGGGGGCCGCATACGTGCTGCGGACGGACGTCGTCGCGCGCGGCCTGACCCGGGCGGCCATCCGGCGGCCCACCACGTGGTTGGTCGGCGTGCCCGCGCTCGTCGGCGTGCTCGTGGTCGGTGGGCCGTTCGTGTACCTGCAGTCGATCACCTCGACCAATCCCAAGGCGCTCACGTTCGCCGACCTCGGCCCGTCGCCCGCATCCGGCGGCGGGGAGGCGGCCGCGGCCGCTGATGCCCCCGTCGTCGCCACCAGCACGACGGTCGCGGTGGCGGGCGGTCCGGCCAGCACGGTCCCGGGGGCAACCCGGGCGTCGACCTTGGCCAACACGCAGCGGGTGGCAGGCATCCTCACCGGCGCCTGGAAGGTCGGCCACAACACCCAGGCCCGCTATGGCGTCGACGACACGGTGATGGGCCAGACCAGCCGCGTTGTCGGGGCGACGCCCGACGTCACCGGGGGCATGGAAATAACCGACCTCACCGTCACGGCCACTCACATCGTCGTCAACATGCAGACCGTGACGTGCCACTGCGAGCACGACTCGAAGTACCGCCAGATGCTCGAGGTCGACAAGTACCCGACCTCGCACTTCGACCTCACCCAGCCCATCGCCTTGGCCCAGATCCCGCCCGACGGCCAGATCATCAACGTGCCCGTCACCGGATCCTTCACCATCCACGG
>JAFATL010000166.1 GCA_019243975.1 Actinomycetota bacterium
CTTCGACCGTCGCGCTGGCGCCGTCGTAGAGCGACGCGTTCGCCACCTCGACGCCGGACAGCCGCGAGATCAGCGTCTGGTACTCGAACAGCGCCTGCAGCACGCCTTGGGCCACCTCGGGCTGGTACGGCGTGTAGGCGGTGACGAACTCGGATCGGAACGTGAGCCGGCGGGTGGCGGCCGGGACTTCATGGTCGTACGCGCCACCGCCCGCGAAGCACAGCAGGTCGCGGCCCGAGCGGTTGGCGTCGGCGAGACGCGTCATCTCGGCCATCACGTCGGGTTCGCTCAGGCCGGGCGCCACGGCCAGCCCTTCGCTGAGCCGGAGCGCGGCCGGTATCGAGTCGAACAGCTCGTCGAGCGACGACAGGCCGACGAAGGCGAGCATGGCCTCCAGTTCGGCGTCGGTGTGGGGGACGAAGTGGCCCACGGTCAGCCCTTCTTGGCCACGAACGGGAGCTTGACGACGCGCGCGGGCGTGGCCTTGCCGCGCACGTCGACCTCGACCTCGGCCCCCGGTTCCACGTCGGGGGGAACGAAGGCGAGGGCGATCCCTTGCTCCAAGGAGGGCGAGAAGTTGCCGCTGGTGACCTCGCCGGCCGGCTTGCCGTCGACCAGGACCGGGTACCCCTGCCGCGGCGGCTGGCGACCCTCGACGGTCAGGCCCCGCAGGCGGCGGGCGACGCCCCGGTCCTTCTCGGCCTGCAACGCAGCGCGGCCGCGGAAGTCGCCCTTGTCCCAGCCCACGACCCAGCCCAGCCCCGCCTGCAGCGGCGTGATGCCGGGGCCCAACTCGTGCCCATGCAGCGGGAGGCCGGCCTCCAGGCGCAGCGTGTCGCGCGCGCCCAGCCCGGCGGGCGTCACGCCCGCGTCGAGCACGGCCTGCCAGAACGCCTCGGCGTTGTCGACGGGCACTGCGCACTCGACGCCGTCCTCGCCCGTGTACCCGGTGCCGGCGGCCACCACGGGCAGGCCCCGCCACTCGAAGGTAGTCACGCCGAAGTGAGCGACGTCGGCTGCCTCCGGCGCGACCGCCCGCAACTTGGCCCGCGCTTCGGGCCCCTGCACGGCGACGACGGCGCGGCCGCCGGTCACGTCGGTGCCGCCGATGGCGTCGACCACGCGCGCCGTGTTGGACGCGTTGGGCATCACGCTGAACTCACCGTCGCGCAGCCACCACACGATGATGTCGTCGAGCACCGACGCGTCGGCCTCGTCGAGCAGGTGGGTGTACTGGGCCCGGCCCGGTTCGATCTTGCGCAGGTCGTTGGTGAGTGCGGCCTGCAGCTGGTCGAACGCGTCCGCACCCGACACCGCCACGGTGCCCAGGTGACTCACGTCGAAGGCGACGGCGGCGGTGCGGCAGGCCCGGTGCTCGGCCAGGGTGCCGGTCGGGTACTGCAGCGGCATCTCCCAGCCCCCGAAGGGCACCAACTTCGCCCCGAGGGCGCGATGGGCGGCGTCGAGGGGCGAGTGCAGCATCGCCCGGCGAGCCTAGAAGACGCTCCGGCCCTACCGGTACGACCCGTCGCTACTCGACGACGTCGAAGTTGAGCGGCTGGGGCTCGACCTCGTCGAGAGCGGCGTCGGCCAGCTGCGACGGCTCCTCCAGCCCGTACTTCACGAGCAGGTTGAGGTAGTCGCGCTGGTAGAGGATCTTGACCTTCACGCCCGGGTTGAGCTCGCGCAGGCGGCGGATCTTGCGGTTCTTCTTCGTGACCAGCTTCTGGCTGAGCGTGGTGACCTCGATGTAGAGGTCGTAGGCGGGCAGGTAGAAGTCGGGCCGGAACGCCTGGACCGGATTGCCCACCCGGTCGCGTTCGAGCACGAACTCGGTGGGCTCGTAGTCCCACGCGATGCCGTAGAAATCGAGCAACTTGGCGAGCTGCCGCTCCGAGTTGTGGGCGAAGCGAACGGTTTCGTGCGGCAGGCCGAGCGACTCCAGAGTGTTACCCCCCGCCTCCTGCGGCCCGGCGCGAACCGACGGCGGACTCCGCCGGCTGGTTGCCGGCGAACTCGGTGATGGCGGCGTCGAGCTGCTCGACCACACCGGCGAGCGGCAAGACCATGTTGAGCACGCCCTGGCCACCCTTGAGCAGGTCGACGACCTCACCGTCGGACCAGGCCAGCACGGAGTGGGCGCCGTTGAGGACGAGGTTGGCCGACCCCAGGTCGCCGCCGATGTTGTCGCGCAGGCACTCGATGGCCCGGCGGGCCGACTGCAGCGAGACGCCGGCGTCGAGCAGCTGCTTGATGACCTTCAGCTCGAGGAGATCGGTGTAGGAGTAGCGGCGCTGGGTGCCACTGCCCCGTGCCTCGGAGATCGACGGGCGCAGCAGGTCGGTGCGCGCCCAGTAGTCGAGCTGGCGGTACGTGATGCCGGCGATCTTGCACACCTGGGGACCGCGGTAACCCTCTTCGAGAGCCATGGGGAAGCGTCTCCTCGTCTGATGACACCGCCGTAGTTACGACAGTGTGACACAGGGTACGACGCCCCGCGCGCGGGGTCAACGAAGGTCTACGAGGAGAAATCCTCCGGCCTGACACCCTCGATGAACTCCTGGAACTGCGAGACGAGCTCGTCGGCGCCCTCGCCCAGCTCCTCGTCGTCGTCGGTCTGCAGGTCGACGGCGTGCTCGTCGAGCAGGGACTCGTCGGCGAAGATCGGCGTGCCCATCCGCGCCGCCAGCGCCATCGCGTCGGAGGGACGGCTCGACACGCTGAAGCGGCGGCCGTCCTGGCTCAGGTGGATCTCGGCGTAGTACGTGCTGTCGCGCAGCTCGGTGATCACCACCCGCTCGGGGGTGAGCCCGGCCTCGACCAGCAGGTCGCGCATGAGGTCGTGCGTCATGGGCCGGGGCCGCTGCACGCCCTGCAGCGCTTCGGCGATCGCGCTGGCTTCGAACGGGCCGATGAAGATGGGCAGGGTGCGCTTGGCGCCCTCCACCTCCTGGAGAAGCACCACCGGCGTGTTCTGCGTCAACTCCACTCGCACGGCGGCCAGGTGCATCTCGACCATGCGAAAACCCTACCCCGCATACAGCTCTTCCACATGGGCATCGGGATCGCCGCGAAGGGCGTCGAGATCGCCCGCCACCACCACGTCGAGGTTGCGGTAGCGCTCGCCGAAGTCGAGTCCGTACCCGAGCACGAACTCGTCGGGCACCTCGAAACCGACGAAGCGCAGCTTGACCGGCACGATGCGGCGCGCTGCCTTGTCGAGCAGCGTGCACACCTCGAGCGAGCGGGGCTGGCGTCGCTCCAACTCGCCCAGCACGTAGGTCAACGTGAGTCCGGTGTCGACGACGTCTTCGACCAGCACGACGTCGCGGCCATGGATGTCGAGGTCGAGGTCCTTGAGGATGCGCACGCGTCCGGTGCCTTCGCCGTAGCTCGAGATCGACAGGAAGTCGACGAGCGGAACGATCGTCAGCGTGCGCACCAAGTCGGCGAGGAACGGCACGCTGCCCTTGAGCACGGCCACCAGCACGACCCCGTCGTCGTAGGTCGTCGACAGCTCGCGCCCGAGGCGGCGCACGCCTTCGCGCAGTTGCTCGGCGGACAGCAGGGGCCGCGCCGGCGGCACCGTCACACCGTCGGGCACCGGATCAACCGGAGGTGTAGTCGTGCAGTGCTTGGCGCAGCATCGACGCCCGCAGGTCCTGACCGAGCCGGGCCAGCTCGCCCAGGGTCTCGACCGCCTGCCGGCGCGACTGCGGGTTGCGCTGTTTGAGCAACGGCATGACGATCTGCTCGAAGAACCCGGCCTCCCGGTCGGCCGCGCTCTTGTACATGCGCAGGTGGCGGGCCTCGACGCCGAAGCGGAGGAACCCGGCGGCCAGCTGCGCAACGTGCTTGGCCTCGCCGTCGTAGTACCGCGTGCCGCCCACCGGCTTGCTCGACAGCAGGCCGTACTTCTCCAGCTCGGTGAGCCGGCTCACGGGAAGGTCGACGGCCTCGGCCAACTCCTCGATGGTGAGGTCGGCGCCGCTCGTGTCGGCCGCCACCAGCACGTCGGGTGACTCCGGCACCGGTGCCTTGGGTACCGGTGCGGGGGCGGGCCGGGGCGCCGGGGTGGGCCGGGGCGGCGGCGCCGGGGCGGGCCGGGAGGCGGGCTTGGGCTGCTCCTGCTGGTGCTGGGGGTTCGCGGCGGGGACCACGGCCGGGGCGGGATCGGGAACCACCGCCGGGACGGGCTCGGGCACGGCCGCCACGGGGAGCGTGTCGGCGGCGATCGGGGCCGCCGCCACTGCGTCGGGCGAGATGGTCGCGGCGTCGGGCGAGTCGTCGCCCAGCCTGCCCTTGATGACCTTCAGGGGCAGGAAGTGCTCGCGCTGCTGGCGCAGGATCCAGCGCAGGCGCTCGACGTCGGCCTCGTAGAACTTGCGGTAGCCCGACGGCGTGCGCTCGGGGTCGATCAGGCCCTGACTCTCGAGGAAGCGGATCTTCGAGATGGTGGCGTCGGGGAACTCCTCCTTGAGGAGGGAGAGCACCTCGCCGATCGACAAGTAGGCGCGGTCGGCCAACGCGTTACTCCTCCGGGCCTACGCCGGTGAGGAACACGAGCTTGAACTTCCCGATCTGCACCTCGTCACCGTTGGCCAGCGGCGCGTCGTCGATGCGTTCGCGGTTGAGGTAGGTGCCGTTGAGGGAGCCGACGTCGCGCAGCAGGTAGCCGCCGTCGTCGCGCGCGAACTCGGCGTGCCGGCGCGACACGGTGATGTCGTCGAGGAAGATGTCGCTGTCGGGGTGACGGCCGGCGCGCGTGACGTCGGCATCGAGCAGGAACTTCGAACCCGCGTTGGGGCCGCGCTTCACCACCAGCATCCCCATGCCCTCGGGCAAGTCGTCGAGCGTGACCGCGATCTCGTCGTCGGGCGGGGCGACGTCGGCCTCGACCGGCACCAGCGTGACCGTGGTGGGGTCGTCGCCGCCGTGCTCGAGGGGCGCGCCACAGGACGAGCAGAAGTTGGCTCCCGAGGGGTTGCGATGCCCGCAGTTGTTGCAAAACACGTCAGCCAGGGTAGCGCCGGAGCGCTCCGCTCCCCTCAGTCCGTGATCAGCTGGCGGTAGGCGGCGGCGTCCAACAGGCCCTCGTACGCACCCGCGTCGTCGGGCTCGATGAGGCAGATCCACCCCTCGCCGTAGGGGTCCTCGTTGAGCCGCTGCGGGGCGTCGGCCAGGTCGTCGTTGGCGGCCACGACCGTGCCCGCCAGCGGGGCGTAGATGTCGGAGACCGACTTGGTGGACTCCACCTCGCTGAATGACGCGCCGGCTTCCACCTTGGTGCCCGGTGCCGGCAGCTGCACGAACACGACGTCACCCAGCGCGTCCTGCGCGTAGTCGGTGATGCCGATGCGTACCTTGCCGTCCTCCAGCCGGGCCCACTCGTGGTCGGACGTGTAGCGAAGCTCCTCCGGGACGTTCACGGCGAGGACGATACCGGACGGCCGACGCGGAACGCGGGTGCCCGGGCCACGGCGGGGATCACGAGCTTGGCCGTGCGCAGGACGGTGGCGTGCACGTCGTGCAGGGCGGTGAGGGTGTCGATGGCGCCGCCGGGGATCTTGAGCCCGCCCTCGAGCGTCGACCCCTGGCCGATGGCGTTGACGCGGAAGGGCGGGCTGAGGACGGTGTCGTCCAGCGCCACCTTGCCGTCCTTCTCGGCGAAGCTCGAGTTGATGCCCACGCGAACGTCGTTCACGCCGATCGCCTCGGCGCCCGCGTCGCGCAGCTCCTGCACGATGTCGATCATCGTGTCGTAGGCCACGGCGGCCGACGGGTCGTCGATGGTGAGGGTGATGCCGGGCCCAGTGACCGGGACCGTGCCGCTCAGCACCTCCAGGGCCCGGCGCTGGTCGTCGGCGGCCGCCGCCGCACTGGCGTCGCGCTGGTTCGAGGTTTGCAGGGTGAGCAGCTGGAGCTTGAGCGAGCTGATCTCGTCGCGCAGCGAGTCGGCCTCGGTGGACAGTGAGGCCAGGATGCGCGTGAGGTCGCCCTCGTCCTCCGCCTGCAGCTTCTGACGGAACGGCTGGCTCCCCCGGATCTGGCTGACCAGCAGGAAGCCGACCAACCCGGTGACCAGCGCCACGAGCAACGGCCCGGCGACGACGCCCCGCAACCGCGAGGTCCAGGCCGGGCGCCAGGCGACCGCCATCGCTAGCCCCCGAACACGCGCCGGCGGATGGCGGCGACGTTCTGGAAGATGCGGACGCCGAGCACCACCACGATGGCGGTGGTGAGGTCGGCGTTGAGCTGATCGCCCACCCACACCAGGGCGATGGCCACCGCCGCGTTGGAGAGGAAGGCGAGCACGAAGATGCGCTCGTTGAAGGTGTGCTCGAGGTAGGCGCGGACGCCGCCCAGGGAGGAGTCGATCGCCGCCACCACGGCCAGGGCGACGTACCGCGACATCTCCTGGGACACCGTCGGGTGCACGACGATGGCGATGATGGCGCCCACCAGGAGGCCGAGGAGGGCGAGCATCAGTGGCTCCCGCCCGAGGTAGGGGTCGACGGCGCCGCCGACGGCTCCGCCGGGTCGGCCGACGTGATGGCCACCCGGCCCGTGAACGCGGGGATCGACACCTTGCTGGCCTGGCGCACGGAGAAGCCGAGGCCGAACAGGCTCACCCACCGGTGGAACCGGCCGGCGATGTCGCTGGCCCCGAACTGCTCGGCGTTGGCCCCGATGGCAACCACCGAGTACGGCGGGGTCACGGGCCGGAAGTTGACGACGATGGTGTCACCGGCGGAGCGGATGGACGTCGTGCTCACCACCCGGTTGCCGTTGACCGCCACGGCCTCGGCCCCCGCCGCGAACAGGGCGTTGATCACCAGCTGCACGTCCGAGTCGTGGATGCGGTAGGCCCCGCTGTCGTCGCCCTTGGGGGGTTGCCGGCCGGAGTCGGACAGGCGCACCACCAGCCCGCGCCCTTCGACCGCCGTCGTTCCCGCCGCCAGCGAGAGCTGGTCCAACCGGGACGCGGCCGAGGCCTCGTTGCGGGAGCGGCGGTTGGCGCGCGTCTGGGCGGCGGCCACCTGCTTCTGCAGTTGCTTCACGGCCTTGTCGAGGTCGTCGACCGACGACCGCCGGTCCTCGATCAGCTTGATCAGCTGCGTCTTGCGGGGCGCCTCAACTCGCTTCGAGGCGCGCGCGGTGGACACCGCGGTTACGAGAAGGAAGCCCAACACCGCGAGCACGGTCGCCAACGCGAGGGATGGGCGACGCACGCGGAAAAGATACGTCACGCAGTCCCGCGCGACGCTGCAATCGCGCCCTCTTTATCTCAACATCTGGCGGATGCGGCGGGCGTACTCCTGCGCCAGGCCGCGCGCTTCGGCGTCGCTCGGGCCCTCGGCCCACACGTGGGTGACGGGTTCCTCGACGTCGGGCAGCACCAGCGCCCACCCGCCGTCGTGCAGCACTTTGACGCCGTCGACCAGGACCAGCTCGCGGTCCTTGATGCGCTCGACCAGCGTGCGCATCACGAGGCCCTTTTGCTCCCACGGCGTCATCACGCTCTCGTGGGCCATGTGGATGCGCGGCAGCTGCGACACCACCTTGCTCAAGCGCACGCCGGTCTTGGCCAGCATGGCCAGCAGGCTGACCAGTGTGGCGGCCGAGTCGTAGGCGGGCAGGAAGGCCGGGAAGATGTAGCCACCCTCCTGGCTGGCCGCGAAGATCACGTCGGCCGTGCTCGCCACCTCCATCAGGTGGGGTGTGGAGAGCTTGGTCCACACGATCTCCATGCCGCCCTCACGGCATATGTCCTCGGCGGCCACGCTGACGGCCACCGGCAAGGCGACGCGGGGCTTGTCGTAGGCCTCGCGCACCAGGGTGAGCAAGGCCAGCACGCCTTCGTCGTCGGTGAGCACGTGGCCGGAATCGTCGACCAGGGTGATGTGCTCGCCGTCGGGGTGGATCACCGCGCCCAGGTGGGCGCCGGAAGCCTTCACCAGGTCGGCCACGTTGCGGGCCTGCGCCTGGGCGTCGAACGACACGGCCCGGGCGGTGGCCGCGTACGGGTTGACCACCAGCACGTCGGCCCCCAGCTTGGCCAGCACGTTGGGCATCACCTGGGCGGTTGAGCCGAACGAGTAGTCGAGGACGATCTTGAACCCGGCCCCCGTGATGCCGGACGTGTCGACGGTCGACATCAGCGCCGCCGCGTAGTTCTCGAGGGCACGGGGTGCGAAGCCGATGTCGCCGATCTCGGACGCGGTCGCCCGCCGGTAGTCCTCGCGGTAGTAGAGCCGCTCGATCTTGCGCTGCACCGTCTCGTCGATGTCGAGACCGTCGGCGTCGAAGAAGCGGATCATCACCGACTGCGGGTTGGCCGGGTCGAGGCGCACGGTGAGCCCGCCCTGGCTCTGGGCCGTGCGGACCTGGAACCGGGTGACCGGCACCGATGCCAGCTCGAGGTCGTCGACGTTGATGCCGACGGCGTTGAGGCCGGTCATCAACGCCCGCTTGAAGATCCGCGCCGCCCGGCTCGAGTCGCGCGATGCCACGACCGTGCTGCCCTTCTTCAACGTGGTGCCCAACGACATCGCCAGCTTGAGGGCGAGCTCGGGACTGATGTCGACATTGGCCAGGCCGGACACGCCGTCGCGCCCGAACAGGTGCCGCGCCCCGCGCGACTCCCACACGATCGAGCTGTTGATGATGGCGCCCGCCTCGACGGTCTTGAACGGGTAGACCTTCACGCCCGGGTTGATGACGGCGTGCTCGCCCACCAGGCACTCGTCGCCCAGCACCACGCCTTCCTCGGTGCGGGCGCCCTGGCGCAGGTCGCTCGACCGGCCGATGACCGAACCGCGCAGGCGCACGGCCGGGCCCAGGTAGACGTTGTCATGCACGACGCTGCGGTGGAGGAACGCGTCGCTACCGACGCGCACGTTGGAGCCGAGCACCGTGTACTCGCGCAGCTCGGCGCCCGCCTCGACCCGTGCGTAGTCGCCGATGAGGCACGGGCCCTCGATGCGGGCGTTGGGGTCGATCTCCACGCCCTCGCCCAGCCACACGCCGTCCTCCAGGCGGAAGCCGGCCACGTCGACCTCGACCTTTCCGTCGAGCACGTCCTGGTGGGCTTTCACGTACGCCTCGAGGGTGCCGACGTCCTCCCAGTAGCCCTCGGCCACGTAGCCGAACAGGGCCCTGTCGTCGGCCAGCAGGCGGGGGAACACGTCGGCCGAGAAGTCGACGGACTCGCCGGCCGGGATGTAGTCGAAGATCTCGGGCTCCAGGACGTAGACGCCCGTGTTGATGGTGTCGCTGAAGACCTGACCCCACGTCGGCTTCTCGAGGAAGCGTTCGATCGAACCGTCGGGCCGGGTGATCACGATGCCGAACTCGAGCGGGTTCTCCATGGCTTTGAGGGCGATGGTGGCCAGCGCACCGCGCTCTTCGTGGAAGCGGACGGCGGCCGACAGGTCGAGGTCGGTGAGCACGTCGCCGCTGATGACGAGGAACCGATCGTCGAGCTCGTCCATGGCGTTGCGCACCGAGCCGGCGGTGCCGAGCGGCGATTCCTCGGTTGCGTACACCATGCGCACGCCGAACTCCGAACCGTCGCCGAAGTACGTGCGAATGGCGTTGGCCAGGAAGGC
>JAFATL010000116.1 GCA_019243975.1 Actinomycetota bacterium
GTCTGCCAGCCCGAAGACGTCGCCAACGTCGTGCGCTTCCTCGTCTCCGACGCCGGCAGCTACCTCTCGGGCCAGCGGCTCTACGTCGACGGCGGCGGCGCCAACCGCTGACCCCCGCCCCGTCGGCGATGCTCTTGGCCACGTGAACAACAGCCTGCGCCTCCTGCGCGACCGGAACTTCGGGCCCTACCTGACGGGCAACCTGCTCTCGAACTGCGGCACGTGGTTCCAGAACCTCGCCCAGTCGCTGCTGGTGTACCGGCTGACGAAGTCGACGTTCATGGTCGGCGTGGTGAACTTCGCCCAGTTCATCGGCATGTTCGCCCTGTCGCCATGGTCGGGCTCCGCCGCCGACCGATTCGATCGTCGCCGCCTGCTCGTCGTGACCCAGCTGGGCGCGGTCGCCGTGACCGGGGCCATGGCGGTGCTGAGCGCCACCGGCCACGCCACCGCCGGCATCGTGATCGCGCTCGCGGTCATTCTCGGCCTGACAACCGCCTTTGCCATTCCCGCTTTGATGGCGCTCATTCCGCTCCTCGTCGTCCCTGAAGACCTCGGCCCGGCGGTGGCGCTCAACTCGGTGTCGTTCACGCTGGCGCGTGGCGTCGGCCCGCTGCTGGGTGCGCTGGTGATCCACGAGCTCGGCATCTCGGCCGCGTTCGGTTTGAACGCGGCGTCGTACCTCGCCCTCATCGGCGCCCTGGCCATCATCAAGCCCACGCCGCAGGCGCCGCGGCCCGCGCAGCGACCACAACTGCGCGACACGCTCCGGGTGTTGCGCGACGACACGCGCTTGGCGGCGCTCATGGCGGTCGTCGTCGCAGTCTCGCTCTCGCAGGACCCGGTGAGCACGCTCACACCCGGGTTCGCCAAGCAGCTCCTGCACCACCCCGACGTCTACAGCGGCGTACTCATCGGCGCCTTCGGTGTCGGCTCGGCCGTGGCCGGCTTCTACCTCGCGTCGCGCACCTCACACTCGGTGCGGCGGCTGCCGTACACGTGCGGGCTGATGGGCGTGTCGATGGCGCTGTTCGCGCTGTCGCCGTCGCTCGTCACCGCGTCGGTGTGTCTGTTCTTCGGCGGCATCGGGTTCCTTGCCAGCAACACCACCGCGACCACGATCGTGCAGTTGGAGGTCGACGACGCCCAGCGGGGCCGCGTCATGGCGCTCTGGAGCGCGTCCTTCCTGGGCATCCGACCCTTCGCCAGCCTGGGCGACGGCGGCATCGCCGCGGCCGGCGGCCTCCGCACGGCAGCGTTCGTGATGGCCATCCCCGCCTTGGTGGCCGCCGTGGTCGGGGGTCTGCGGCTCCGCGGCCGCGCGCGCGTCCCCACCCACCCCTCGGAACTCGACGAAGTCGAGCTCGGCGAAGTCGAGGTCGAGACTCAGCTGTAGTAGCGGTACACCGCCTGGGCGACGCAGGCCGGCTTGTCGTTGCCCTCGACTTCGAACTGCATGTCGACGGTCACCTCGACGCCGCCGCTGATGTCCTTGACGTCGGCGATGGTGGCGTTGAGGCGCAGGTTGCCGCCGACCGGCACCGGCGACGGGAAGCGGAGCTTGTTGAGGCCGTAGTTGACGCCCATGGCGAAGCCCTCGACCTGCATCACCTTGGGCAGGAAGTAGGACGCCAGCGACAGGGTGAGGTAGCCGTGGGCGATGGGGCCACCGAACGGGCCCGCCTTGGCCCGCTCGGGATCGACGTGGATCCACTGGTGGTCGCCGGTGGCGTCGGCGAACTGGTTGACCTGCTCCTGCGTCACCAGGTGCCAGTCGCTGGGGGGCAGCGGCGTGCCGATCCGCTCCCGTAGTCCGTCGACGCCGTTCACGGTCACTGTCATGGGCACGAAGCTAGGTGATCGTCGTAGCGTGTCTCCATGGCGACGCCCGTTCACGAGCTGGACCTGCCCGAGGTCGACCTGTTCGGTCTGGAGCGCGAAGACGCGCTGGCTGCCCTGCTCGCCGCCCAGGAGAAGCACTGGCTGGTGCGCATGCCACTCGGCTACGCGGTCACCCGTTACGAGGACGCGGTGTCGATCCTGCGCGACCGGCGCTGGCACTCGGCGACGGCGCTGATGACGCAGATGGCCGGCATCAGCGACGAACAGTTCGAAGGACGCCAGCAGCGGTCGATCCTCTCGATGGAAGGCCCCGAGCACGCCCGCCTGCGCCGGCTGGTGGCGCCCGCGTTCACACCCAAAGCCGCCGACCGGCTGCGCCCCTTCATGCGCGAGGTCGTGGGCGGGCTGTTCGACAAGGTGGCCGCGCAGGGCACGTGCGAGCTGGTCGAAGACGTGTGCGAGCCGTACCCGATCCCCATCATCTGCGAGCTGCTGGGCGCGCCCAAAGAGGACTGGAAGCTGTTCTCCCAGTGGGCGACCGACATCTTCCGCATCTTCAACGACGACCTCGTCAACGACCTGCCGATCATCAACGCCGCCTTCGACGAGCTCGACACCTACGTGCGGGCGCTGATCGAGCAGCGCCGCACGACGCCCACCGACGACCTCATCTCCGACCTCATCGCCCTCGAGGAAGAGGGCGACAAGTTGTCCACCGACGA
>JAFATL010000222.1 GCA_019243975.1 Actinomycetota bacterium
CGGAGACTCGACCTCGTCGTACCCGGCCTCGGTCTGGCGATCGACCTTGACCTTCCCGTCGGCGATCTCGATGTGCTTGGCGAAGGTGATCGACGGCAGGCCGAGCAGCTCGGCCACCTGCACCGGCGTGGTGCCGGTGTAGCCGTCGGTCGACTCGGTGGCGGCCACGATGAGATCAGGGTTGACCTTCTTGATGGCCGCGGCCAGCACCTTGGCGGTGGTCAGCGCGTCGGAGCCCTTGAGGGCGTCGTCGCTGACGAGGATCGCCTTGTGGGCGCCCATGGCCAGAGCGGTGCGAAGGCCGCTGACCTCGCCATTCGGGGCCATCGAGATCAGGGTGCACTCACCGCCCCCGGCCTTGTCGAGCAGCTGGAGGGCCATCTCGACGCCGTAGGCGTCGGAGTCGTCCATGATGAGCTTTCCCTCCCGCACCAGGGTCTTGGTGTCGGGATCGAGCTTCCCGGGGACGGCCGGGTCGGGGATCTGCTTGACGCAGACGGCGACGTTCATTCCCCGATTGTTTCCTACGAATGGCCGGTTCCACCAACTCACCCATGGGCGGGCCAACGGGTCCCGTTGTTTCGAGTGCCTCGGCGCTTGGTACGTTCGTCCAGATGAACGGCTCCGACGAGGTCCGGCTGGCAGTGCCGGCGATGCCGGAGTTCCTGCGCCTGGCCCGGGTGACCGCGTCAGGCCTGGCCAGCCGCCTCGGGTTCAGCTTCGACGAGGTCGAGGACCTGCGGCTGGCGATCGACGAACTGTGCTACTCGCTCATCGGCCGGGGGCGGACGGGGACGGTGCAACTGCGCTACGTCGTGCTTCCCGAGGCTCTCGAGGTCGAGGGACGGGGCGAATTCGACGGCGGCGGGCCCCAGCCCGTCCTCACTGAGCTCTCGGAACGGATCCTCGACGCGCTGGTCGACGAACACGAGCTGTCGTCCGACCACGGGGCACCCCGGTTCCGACTGCTCAAACGCAGGGGTGGCTGAGGTTGCCGTTCGACCCCGCAGAGCGCCAGGAGCTGAAGCGCAAGTTCGCCGAGTTCGCTGAGTCGCGCGACACGCGCCTGCGGGACGAGCTGATCGAGGCCCACCTCGGTCTGGCCGAGTACCTCGCCCGCCGGTTCAGCAACCGGGGCGAGCCCCTCGACGACCTCGTGCAGGTGGCGTCGGTGGGACTGGTCAAGGCCGTCGACCGCTTCGACCCCGAGCGCGCCGTGGAGTTCTCGACCTACGCCACCCACACGATCGTGGGCGAGCTCAAGCGACATTTCCGCGACAAGGGCTGGGCGGTACGCGCGCCCCGGCGCATGCAGGAGCTGTACCTGCGCCTCGGCAAGCTCGTCGCGTCACTCAGCCAGGAGATCGGCCGCTCCCCCACCATCCCCGAGCTGGCGACCGAAGCAGGGGTGAGCGAAGAAGAAGTCCTCGAGGCGATGGAAGCGGGGCAGGCCTACCGCTTCGCGTCGCTCGACGCGCCGTCGCCCGGCGGCGACGACGAGGGCGACTCGCTCGGCGCCACCATGGGCGAGGAGGACCCCGGACTCGTCGGGGCCGAAGACCGCGCCGCACTGTCGCCGTTGATCGAGACGCTGCCGCCGCGCGAGCAGACGATCCTGCACCTGCGGTTCTTCGAGGGCCTGACGCAGTCGGAGATCGCCGACCGCCTCAACATCAGCCAGATGCACGTCTCCCGGCTGCTCGCGCGCAGCCTCGCTCAGTTGCGCGACGCTGCCGAGCAGTAAACCGGCGCCGGTTCGGGGGACGGGCACGTGAAGCTGCTGTTCATCGTCAACACGTCGGCGTCCTCGGTGACCGAGCGGGCGCGCGTGGTGATCCAGAAGGCGCTGTCAGCCGACCACGACGTGACGACGGCGCTGACGTCGCGGCGCGGGCACGCCACCCGACTGGCCCAAGGCGCCGCGTCGCAACGGCTCGACGCGGTGGTGGTGCTGGGCGGTGACGGCACGTTGAACGAGGCCGCCAACGGGCTGGCCGGGTCGTCCACCGCGCTGGGCATCCTGCCCGGCGGGTCCACCAACGTGTACGCCCGCACGCTGGGGTTGGCGTTCGACCCGGTCGAGGCAACGGGTGAGTTGCTGGGCGCGATGGCGCGCAACTCGACGCGGCGCGTCGGGCTGGGCAGCGTCAACGACCGCTACTTCCTGTTCCACGTCGGCGTCGGCTTCGACGCCGCCGTGGTCGAGCAGGTGGAGAAGCGGGGCGACCTCAAGCGCTACGCCGGCCACCCCCTCTTCGTCTGGGCCGGTCTCTCGACGTGGCTCCGCCACTACGACCGGTCGAAGCCGCACTTCAA
>JAFATL010000269.1 GCA_019243975.1 Actinomycetota bacterium
CAGCGGTCACATCCTCGGCGTCATCGGGTCCAACGGCGCGGGCAAGACCACGCTGTTCGACATCGCGTCGGGGTTCCTGCCGCCCGACAGCGGGCGGTTGTTCTTGCACGGACGTGACGTGACCGAGCTGGGCGCGCCGGGCCTTGCCGAGTTGGGCCTCGGTCGTTCGTTCCAGGACGCCCGCCTGTTCCCGTCGATGACGGTGGCCGAGACCCTGGCCACCGCCCTCGAGCGCCACCTCGAGGCGCGCGACCCGTTCGCCTGCATGCTGCACCTCGGTGCGGTGGTGGAGACGGAACGGGAGGTCGCGGCGCGCGTCGAGGAGCTACTCGAGCTGATGAACCTCGGCCGGTACCGCGACGCGTTCGTCTCGGAGCTGTCGACCGGCACCCGGCGCATCGTGGAGCTGACGTGCGCGCTGGCCCACGCGCCCTCGGTCCTGCTCCTCGACGAGCCGTCGTCGGGTATCGCCCAGAAGGAGACGGAGGCGTTGGGTGAGGTGCTGCTCGACGTGAAGGAGCGCACCGGCGCCACGCTGGCGGTGATCGAACACGACATCCCGCTCATCTCGTCGATCGCCGATGAGCTGGTGTGCCTGCACCTGGGCGAGGTCATCGCCACCGGCCCGCCCGCCAAGGTGCTGGCCGACCCGATGGTGGTGGCGTCGTACCTGGGCAACGACCCGACGGCCGTCGCCCGCTCGGGGCGGTCGAAGCCAAAGGCACGCCCGCGGGCCCGAGCCGCATCCAAGCGATAGGTCGGTTCCCGCCCCCCGGCAGCCGACCCGCCCCCTCGTGCTCATGACAACGGGCCTGGGGCCGGATCCTCGCGTTTGCGTTGCCTCATTTGTCCCGTGCGATCCTTCCCGGCGTGCGTAACCGGGGGCTCCTGCGTTGGGCCGCCGTGGCCGTGGCCGCGGGGGGTACGGCCGCGTCGCTGCTCGAGGGCAGCCGGGCGCCGCTTGGCCCCACCCTGGCCGTCACCCTGGTCGGGTACATCGGCCTGGGCGTTCTGCTCCTGACCGACCGTGACGCCGGGCCCACCGGCAAGGCGGTCCTGACCGTCAGCGGGGGACTACTGGCCCTCGCCGTCATCGTGCCGCCGACGCAGTCGCACGACGTGTGGGCGTACGCCATGTACGGGCGCATCGTGGCCAAGCACCACGCGTCGCCGTACTTGCACTCGCCGGCCAAGTATCCGAACGACCCCGTGTTCCACCGGATGGACCTCATCTGGCAGCACACGAGATCGGTCTACGGGCCTGCGTTCACCGCCGTGTCGGCAGGCGCCATGGCCGTCATCGGTACCTCGTCGCTGGGCGCGCGCTTCTTCTTCCAACTCGTTTCCGCCATCGCCGTTGCGTTGACGCTGTGGCTCATCTGGCGGCACACGCGCAGCCCAACTGCCGTCGCGCTCATCGGCCTCAACCCGCTCGTGATCATCAGCGTCGTCAACGGCGGCCACAACGACGCGCTCGTGGGCCTGGCCATCCTCGGCTCGGTCTTACTGGTCGGCAAGCAGCGCTGGGAGGTGGCCGGTATCTGTCTCGCCGGCGCCGTGCTCGTAAAGCTCACCGCCGGGCTCCCGTTCCTCGCCATCGCCGTATGGGTGTGGCGGCGCCACGGGCTGCGCGCTGCGTGGCGCATGTGCATCTTCGGCGGGTTGCTGATCGTCGTCGGCTACCTCGCGGCCGGCGGCAAGCTCGTGTTGGGACCGCTGCAGCAGGCGCAGCTGCACAGCAGCGGCGCGTCGGTGTGGAACCAGTTGCGCCGGCACCTCACGTTCCAAGCCGTGGCCAACGGCCTGCGCGGTGGCGTGGCCGGACACCAGGTCCGCCACACCCTGTCGACCGTCGCCACCGGCGCCGTGCTCGGCCTCGGCGGCCTCGCCGTCGGGCGGCGGCTGCACCACGAGAACCCGGCCATCATCGCCGGCGCCGCCGTGGTCGCCTACTTGCTGCTCGGCTTCTACGTGCTGCCGTGGTACCTGGCCTGGGGCCTGCCCGTCCTGGCCCTGGCGTGGCGCTCGAAGTTCACGTGGATCGCTGCACTCCACGGCGCGTTGCTCCACCTCGCCTACGTCCCCGACCCGCGGCAGTTCCCACCTCTCGGCTACGGCAAGATCCCGCTCAGCGTCGTCGAGAACGTCCGCTACGACTTCACCGTCTACTGGCTCCCCGCCTTCGAGCTGCTGCTAGTGATCGCCATCGTCGTGATGTCACTGCGCAAGCCGCGTGACGGCGTTACGCCAGCTTCCGGAGCTCCTGCAGGCCTTCGTGCAGGTCGTCCATGAGGTCCCACAGGTCGGGGGTGAGCTCGCGGCAGGCGACCACACCGAAGTTCATCTGGTCGAGGTAGCTCCACACGGTGATGTTGAGGCCGATGCTCTCGAGGATCGGGCCCATCGACCA
>JAFATL010000309.1 GCA_019243975.1 Actinomycetota bacterium
ACCGAAGCGCGGGCCGCATCCGCCATCTCAAGCGCCTCTGGTTGGAGACGACCGTGCTGCCGAGCCGCCCGGTCTACTTCGCCAACCGGAGCCACTGGGAAGCCAACCGCTCGGCCAGCCGCATGCACGTCGGCTCCGACTGACGCGAGCTACGACTGCACCCGGGCGGCACGCAGTGCAGAGCGGCGCACCTTGCCGGCGTCGTCGCGCAGTGGTTCGGTGACGCGCTCGAACGTGCGCGGCACCTTGTAGGGCGCGATCCGGTCGCGCAGGAACTCACGCAGCTCGTCGTCGCTCACCTCGTCGACCGCGTCGATCAACGCGTGCGGCGCGTTGCCGAGATCTTCGTCGGGCAGACCGATGACGCAGCTGGATCGCACGGCGGGGTGCTCGTCGAGGGCGGCCTCCACTTCGGCCGGGTACACGTTGGACCCACCCACCACGATCATGTCGGTGAGCCGGTCGTTGAGGTACACGTAGCCCTCGGCGTCGACGTACCCGAGGTCGCCGAGCGACTCCCAACCTGCGTCGGCCATCTTGGCGGTGGCGCCTACGTACTCGTACGGCGACGGCTGGTCCGCACCGCGACGCATCCACACCTCGCCGGGCGTTCCGGCCGGAACCGGGTTGCCGTCGTCGTCACGGATCTCGATCTCGCCGATCACGGGCTTGCCCACCGAGCCGGGATGCGCCAGCCACTCGGTTCCCGTGAGGACGGTCATCGCCTGTAGCTCGGTGCCGCCGTACAGCTCGAGGATGGTGTCCGCGCCCAGCCACTCGATCCACGCCCGCTTCAGCCATTCGGGACACGGGGCCGCCATGTGGAATGCAACTTCGACCGACGACATTTCGTGACCCGTGCGCACCTCCTCGGGCAGTCGCCAGATGCGCGACATCATCGTGGGCACGAGGTAGAGCCACTGCACGCGATGGCGCTCGGTGAGCTGCAGTGTCTCCAGCGCGTCGAACCGAGGCATCACCACGACGTGGTTGCCGAGCAGCATGCCGACGCTGGCGACCACGAACGGGGCGTTGTGCGACAGCGGGCCGGTCACCAGCACGACGCCGTCGGTCGGGAAGCGCAGCAGGGAGCCGAACCCGGCCACGTTCTCGACCTCGGCCGCCTGTGTCGCAACGATCAGCTTCGGCCGGCCAGTGCTCCCGCCACTGGTCACCGACTTCCACACCGATGCCACCGCGTCGGGCGGCGCCATCAGGCTGGTGTCAGCCGCCGCCTCTGCCAGCTCGGCCGCACTCATCACAGGCGCGCCCGCCGCCTCTTCGGCGGGCACGCCGATCACCAACGCGGGCGCGGCCAGTTCGATGATCGCGGTGCGCTCGTGGGCCGGCAGCCGGTGCGAAACCGGCTGGGGGGTGGCGCCCAACCACCACGTGGCGAACATGGCGATCACCGCCTCGGCCGAGTTGGGCAGGCCGATGGTCACGGTGTCGCCGCGACCAACGCCCCGCTCAACCATGCGGGCGGCCAGCCGCCCGGTCTGCGTCACGAACTCGTCACGGCTCAGCGTCAGGTCGCCGCACGTCAACGCGGGCCGGCCGGGGTCGGCCTTGGCGTTCTCCCGCACTTTGGCTGCGAACGATGTCGGCATGGGCGCCGACAGTATTTGTTTCAGCCGCTCATGGCCGCGGCAATCGCGGCTTCGACTTCGGCGAGTTGATCGGCGGGGCTGAACTGGATCAACTCGGTTCCTTCCTCCGCCTCGGGGGCGTGGCCGGGAGCCATGTAGAACGCGTCGCCGGCCTCGAGGACCTCTTCGTGATCGGCGTAGCGAACGATGACGCGGCCCTTGAGCACCACACCCCAGTGCGGGCAGCTGCAGTTGCCACCGGGCAGCCGGGCCAGCATCGGCGCCAGGTCGTGCGTCTTGGTGATGGTCACGAAGTTGACGGCGTACCCGTCCAGCTCGCTCGACCGGTCGACGGCCACGCCGAAATCCTTGACCGTCTCGGCGGTTGCGCTCGATGCCTTTGCCATGTCGTGCTCCTCTCGTCGGTGTTGGGTCGACGGTACGGAGCACGCGAGGCGAGGTCATGAGGGGAACCCCTCACGTTTTGCCGGCGCGGCGGGCCCGCGTGCCCCGGGCGATTTCGGTGCCCAGGGCGTCGAGGCGCCGGTCCCAGAACGCCCGCAGGCCCGCCACCCAGCGGTCGACGGCGTCGACGCCCGACAGGTCGAGGCTGTAGATCCGGCGGGTGCCGGCCGCCTCCACCGTGGCGAAGCCGTTCTCTCGCAGCACCCGGAGGTGCTGCGAGACCGCCGGCTGCGAGATGCCGAACTCCTTGTGAATGGCCGTCACGACGTCGCCGGACGTGCGCTCGCCCTGAGCGAGGAGTTCGAGGATGCGCCGGCGGACCGGGTCACCGAGGATGTCGAAGGCGTGCACTACTCGGGCGTGGCCGTGTACGCCTCGGTCACCCGTTCCCACGCGGCCTCGGCCGCGGCGGGATCGGTGCCGGCGGCCAGCGACGCGTCGCGCCAACCGGCGCTGGCGGCCGTCATGAACTCGCGGTAGTTGGCCGAGCCCATCCATGCCTGTGCCTCGGCCCGGTCGACGGCCGCGCCCCTCTCGACGTGCAGGTCGAGGCCGATGAGCGCCCCGTCCCATCCGAGCCCGACCGCGCCAGGACCGAACTGCTCCCAGAACTCGTCGGGTGCGGCCGTGTGGCGCAACTCGAGCTCGGTGGACGCGCCGTCGGCGCAGGCGCGCAGCTCGATCGCCAGCCAGCTGAGCTGGTCGGCGAACTCCCACGTGACCTCGAACCGGTGCGGAGGTTCGCAACTGAGGATCTCGCCGCCCGCGTTGCCTTCGAACTGATAGCGGCCGCCCACCTTCAGGTCACCGGTGATCGGCAGGAACCAGCGCGGGATGCGCTCGAGCGACGTCACCGCGTTCCACAGGTCCTCGATCGTGGTCGGGTACGTGCGCGTGGCGACCACGACCTTGCAGGCTTTGCCGTCGCGGTCGACGTCCTCGACCGCCCGCGTCACCGCCCCGACCGCCTGCACCACGTCGATCTCCATGGCGTCAATCTATAAGTTCTAACGAATATAAGTCAACTCCGGTAGTCCCGCGGCGGCCGGTGGCGGAACGTGGCGAGGAAGTAGCTCTTGCGGTTCAGAGGGTTCGCGGTCGTGCGGGGCCGCGTGGGCGGGCGGCCGTGCACCGGCTCGTAACCGGCGAAGGCCGTCTCGACCACGCCCTCGCCGCCGGTCAGCTGGGTCAGGGCGCGTCGCATCGCTTGCACCTCGCCGGCCGGGAGCATGCCCTCGATGACCGCGTCCTCCCGGTCGACCGTGTGACCCCCGGCTGAACCACCGAGACGGGTGAGAGCGGCGATGACGGCACCCGCATCCGGCGCAGGCGCTTCCACGCGCACGCGCATCATCGGCCCGCACACGACCGTGCCCGCGCCGTCGAGCGCCTTCATCACCACCAGCGGCGTCAGGTTCTTGAAGTCGGCTGCCGTCGTCCGCGCCGTCGGCCGCGTGGGTTTCGTCGGGCCGTCGCCGATGTAGTAGCCGCAGCGCGTCATGGTCACGAGGCAGTCGGTGACCTCCCAACCGCGCAGACCTTCCCGGAACGCCATCCGGACGTACTCGGTGATCGACGCCACGAAGTTGTCGGCGGTCTTGTAGATGTAGGTGGGAATGGTCCGCCCGTCGACGTCGAGGCAGAACTCGACACCGGTGCCCGGCGGCAGCGGCTCCACGCGGAAGCCGATGGTCGCCGACGTCGGGTTCCAGTCGTCCTGCAGGAGCTCGAGCGCCTCACCCGTGCCGACCGGACGCTCGACGTAGACGGTGCTGGTGTCGCCGAACGACACGTCGACGCCGTACTCGGACGCCAGCGTCGCTTCGATCACTTCTTTCTGCACCTCGCCGTACAGCCACACCGACAGCTCGTGGCACTCGTCGTCATAGCGAACGTTGATCAGCGGGTCCTGATCCGCCAGCTCCCTGAGCGCGGCCCCGAGGCGCCCTCGATCGGCCGGATCGGACGGCACCACCACCGCCTCCAGCGTGGGCGGGCCGAACTGCGCCTGCACCGGGTCCGCAGGCGCGTCGCCGATGGCGTCGCCGACCTGAAGGTGCGACAGCCCCCACACCTTGGCGATTTGGCCGGCGACGGCGCGGTCGCGCCGGATCGTGGCGCCATGGCTGAACACCTCGACCCGCGTCACCTTGGCTGACCCGCGTTCGGCGACGTCGACGCGCTGGCGCACCTCGAGGCGGCCGCCGAAGATTCGGACGTAGCAGACCCGCTCGCCCGCCCGACCCCGGTCGATCTTGAACACCACGGCCGACAGCGCGTCCGCATCCGAGTGGGTCGCCGGCGGCAGCAAGCGCGGAATGGCGGCGGTGAGGGCGCCCACGCCCGCTCCCGTCAGGGCCGAGCCGAAGAACGTCGGCAGGTCCTGGGCGCCCAACCGGCTCGCGAGCTCGGCCAGCACCTCGTCGTGTCGTGCTCCCCGACGGTCGGTCTTGTTCACGAAGATGATCGTGGGAACCCGGAGCCGCTGCAGGGCGCGCATCAGTATCCGCGTCTGGGGCTGCACGCCTTCCACCGCCGACACCACCAGCACCACGCCGTCGAGCACGGCCAAGGCCCGTTCGACTTCGGCGATGAAGTCGGGGTGGCCGGGGGTGTCGATCAGGTTGACCGTGGTGTCGCCGAGCTCGAACGACACGACGGCCGACTTGATGGTGATGCCTCGCTGCCGCTCCAACGGCAGGAAGTCGGTGTGCGTGCTGCCGGCGTCGACGCTGCCGAGCGCGTCGATGACGCCCGCGTCGTACAGCAGCCGCTCGGTGAGGGTGGTCTTACCGGCGTCTACGTGCGCCAGGATCCCGAGGTTCAACGTTGGCAATGCGGTTCATGTCCTTTCGGTAGGTACCTCCTCGCGTGGACACGAACGCAGCCGTCATCGTTTCTCCTCTGGGTCGCGAAAGTGCCGCGAGCGAAACACGCTCGCGGCACCGTCGCAATTGAATTATCAGGTTGGGCCTACTGCAGTTCGAAGCGGTCCAGCATCATCACCTTGTTCCAGGCGGCAACGAAGTCTCGGACGAACTTCTCCTTGGCGTCGTCGCTGGCGTAGACCTCGGACAGCGCCCGGAGCTGTGAGTTGGCTCCGAACACGAGGTCGACGGCCGTGGCCGTCCACTTGAGGTCGCCCGTCTTGGCGTCGCGGCCTTCGTAGACGTTCTCGTCAGTCAGCGATCCCCGCCACTCGGTGCCGGCGGCGAGCAGGTTGACGAAGAAGTCGTTCGTCAGCTGTCCGGGGCGATCGGTGAACACGCCTTCGGAGGACCCGTCGTAGTTCGCACCGAGGGCCCGCATGCCGCCCACGAGCACCGTCATCTCCGGTGCGCTCAGGGTGAGCAGGTTGGCCTTCTCGACCAGCGCGTGCTCGCCGGGAAGCTTTTCGCCGGCCCGAATGAAGTTGCGGAAGCCGTCGGCCTTCGTCTCCAGGTAGCCGACCGACTCGACGTCGGTCATCTCCTGGGTGGCGTCAGTGCGCCCGGGCGTGAACGGGACGTTCACCTTGAAGCCGGCGTCCTTGGCCGCCTTCTCCACCGCCGCGCAACCGGCCAGCACGATGAGGTCGGCCATCGAAACGCGCTTGCCGCCCTCGGCGGAGTCGTTGAACTCCTGCTGGATCTTCTCGAGCTTGGCGAGCGACTTGGCCAGCTGGGGCGGGTTGTTGGCCTCCCAGTCCTTCTGCGGTGCCAGGCGAACACGCGCGCCGTTGGCGCCGCCCCGCAGGTCGGTGCCGCGGAAGCTCGATGCCGAGGCCCACGCGGTCGAGACCGCCTCGGACACGGTGAGGCCGCCCCGCTTGGCCATCAGCTTGCGCTTGAGGCCGCTGATGTCCTTGCGCTCGATCAGCGGATGGTCGACGTCGGGCACCGGGTCCTGCCACAGCTGCGCGGGCGGGACCTGGGGGCCGAGCAGTCGCGACACGGGACCCATGTCGCGGTGCAGCAGCTTGTACCAGGCGCGTGCGAACGCGTCGGCCAGCTGGTCGGGGTTCTCGTAGAACCGCTTGGAGATCGGCCCGTAGATCGGGTCGAGCTTCAACGCCAGATCCGTCGTCAGCATCATCGGCGCGTGCCGCTTGTTGGGGTCGTGCGCGTCGGGCACCGTGTTCTGCGCCTCGGGGTTCTTCGGCGTCCACTGCTGCGCGCCGGCCGGGCTCTTGGTCAGCTCCCAGTCGTACTTGTAGAGGTTCTCGAGGAACCCGTTGTCCCACTGGGTGGGGTGGTTGGTCCAGGCACCCTCGAGGCCGCTGGTCACCGTGTCGCCGGCCTTGCCGATGCCGTTGGCGTTCTTCCAGCCGAAGCCCTGCTCCTCGAGCGAGGCACCCTCGGGCTCGGGGCCGACGAGGTCGGGATTACCGGCGCCGTGGGCCTTGCCGAAGGTGTGCCCGCCCACGATCAGGGCGACCGTCTCCTCGTCGTCCATGGCCATGCGGCTGAACGTCTCGCGGATGTCGCGCGCCGACTTCAACGGATCGGGGTTGCCGTTCGGACCCTCGGGGTTGACGTAGATGAGGCCCATCTGCACGGCACCGAACGGACCGGTGAGCTCGCGGTCGCCGGTGTAGCGCTTGTCGCCCAGCCACTCGTCCTCGGGGCCCCAGTAGATGTCCTCCTCGGGCGCCCAGATGTCCTCGCGGCCGCCACCGAAACCGAACGTCTTGAAGCCCATCGACTCCATGGCCACGTTGCCGGCGTAGATCAGCAGGTCGGCCCACGACAGCTTGCGGCCGTACTTCTGCTTGACCGGCCACAGCAGCCGGCGGGCCTTGTCGAGGTTGCCGTTGTCGGGCCAGCTGTTGAGTGGCGCGAAGCGCTGCGCGCCCGTGCCGCCACCGCCGCGTCCGTCGGTCACGCGGTACGTGCCCGCCGCGTGCCACGTCATGCGGATGAACAGCGGGCCGTAGTGGCCGTAGTCAGCCGGCCACCAGTCCTGCGACGTGGTCATCACGTCGATGATGTCCTTCTTCACCGCCTCGAGGTCGAGGGTCTTGAACTCCTCGGCGTAATTGAAGCCGGGGTCGTTCGGGTCGGCCTGGGGCGCCTTCTGGTGGAGAACCTGCAGGTTCAGCTGGTTCGGCCACCAGTCACGGTTCGTCCGGATGAGCGACTCCGGATACGGAAGGGCTGGGTTCTCGCTCTCGCTCTGGTCAGCCACGTCGCGGCTCCTCTCTCTGGTTCCTGCTCATTGACAGCCGGGGCACTGGCCCCAGTAGACGACTTCTGCTTCGTCGATCTCGTAGCCCATGTCGTCGACCGCGGTCAGGCACGGCGTGTGGCCGACCGCGCAATCGACGTCCTCCATCCGCCCGCAGCTGCGGCAGACGACGTGATGGTGATTGTCGTCGACGCGCGTCTCGTACCGCGCCGGCGAACCCGCCGGCTGAATGCGGCGCAGCACGCCCTTGTCGGTGAGCACCCCAAGGGCGTCGTACACGGCTTGGCGGGAGATGGCCCCGATCTCGGCGCGGACGGCGCGGTCGATGTCGTCGGCCGTGCTGTGGGATCGGTCGGAAACCGCCCGCAGCACCGCCAACCGCTGGGCCGTCACCTGCAGGCCGTGCTGGCGGAGAAGCACATCGTTGTCGACGGGTACTTCCATGGACCCGCCGACCCTACCCGGAATTCTGGGCTTAGTCCAGATCTGGATTTTGTAGGCGGGACGTGGTGGCGCAGTAGCTGAACGTGGTGATGGGACAACAATGGCGCATGCCCGGCGGGTCCCGCGGTGAGGCTCGGGCCGCAGGATGGTCCGACGGGCCGCTTGTCGGTCGTGACCACCTGCTCGACGAACTCACGGCGGCCGCGCACGCGGCGGCGCGCGGCGAAGGGTCGGTGGTACTCCTCACGGGCGAGGCCGGCATCGGCAAGACGACCGTGGCGCGGGCCGTTGCGCAACGGGTGCGCGAGCAGCTCGCAATTTCGTGGGGCGCCTGCTCGCCCGACAACACGGCACCGCCCTTCTGGCCGTGGCGGGCGCTGGTCGCAGTGTCGTCATCCGAACGCGGCGATGACGCGGAGCAAGCGGTGGGCGCGCCGAGATACGAGCAGCTGTCCGCGCTGCGCGCCGAGCTGCTCGGCGCCGTTGCCGCTCAACCCCGGGTTCACGTCATCGAGGATTTGCAGTGGGCGGATGTGGCCTCGGTCCTCCTCCTCGCCCACGTGGCCGAAGCCATCGCCGACATCCCGTTCCTCGTTCTCGCCACGGTTCGCACCGGGGAGCCCCGCTCGTCTCAACTCGAGGACGCGATCGACGAAGTCGGCCGGCTGTCGGCCGTGCGCGCGCTGTCGGCGCTGAGCGACGACGACGTCGGCGCCCTCCTCAGCGCATCCGGAACCGCGCCGGCCGCGGACGTCGTCGCCCTCGTCCAGGCCCGCACCGGCGGGAACCCGCTGTTCGTCAGCGAGCTGCTGCGGGCCGTCCCGCGGACCGAGCCCGAGGAACGGCGGCGGGTCCTGCTGGCCGAGAACGTGCCCAGCCGGGTGAGCGACCTCATCGCCAGGCGCCTGAGCCGGCTCCCCGCCGCGGTGGCGGACGCGCTCGTGACCGCCGCCGTGCTCGGAAGCGAAGGCGACATGGCGACGCTCGCAGCCGCGCACCATATGCAACTCGACGCGCTGCTTGATCTCCTCGACCAGGCGCGCGCTGCCCACGTGCTCGACGCGGCAACGCCGGGGACGTGGCGGTTCCGGCACCAGCTGGTGCGCGACGCCGTCTACGCCGGAGTGACAGGAGGCGGCCGCGCCCGCCGACACGCGGCCGTGGCCGAGCTGTTGGCGGCGGAGCCCGCGACGCCGCCCGCGGTGGTCGCCCATCACGCCCTGGCCGCGCAGCCGCTGTTCGATACTGATCGAGCGGTCGCCCTGGCCGCGCGTGCGGGCGAAGCGGCGTTCGCGCACCATGCCTACGAAGAGGCCGTGGCCTGGTTCGAGCGTGCCCTCGCCGCCGCGCCGGCAGCGACGGCGGCTCGCTGGCGGGCCGAGCTCCTGTTGCTCTCCGGTGAGGCGCAGCGCCACATCGGCGACACCAGCGGGGCCCGTGCAGCCTTCGTGGCCGCGGCCGAGCTCACCGATGACGCGGCCCTTCTCGCCCGCGCCGCCCTCGGCTACGCCGACCCCGGGGCCGACCTCGGCATCGCCTTCCGAACCAACGACGTGGTCACGGCCGCCTTGCTCGAGCGGGCTATCGCCGCCCAATCCACCCTCGACACGCTCACGGGCGTACAGCTCGAGACCCGGCTGGCGGCCGAGCTGTACTTCTCCGACCGCCCCGCGCACGCTCGCCACCTGGCGTACTCGGCCCTCGATCGCGCTCGCCGGCTCGGCGACCCGAGGGCTCTCGGGCTGGCCACCGCGGTCGTGCACGACTCGTTCGTCGTGGGCGCCGCATCCCTGGAGGCCCAACTGGCCGAATCGGCCCAACTCCTGGCGTGGGCCAACGAGACGGGATCGACCGCGGCCCTGCTCACGGCACACCGGGCCCGGGTCATGGATCTGCTGGCCGCGGGCGACGTGGTCGCCATGGACGAGGAAGTGCTGGCCTTCCGGCGCCTGGCAGAGCCCCTCCGGGTCCCCGGCTACCTCTGGTGGCCCGAACTGTGGTCGGCGATGCGCGCCTTGCTGGAAGGTCGGCACGACGTCGCCGAGGAGCGTGCCCTCGCCACCTTCGCGATCGGCGAACGGGTCTTTCCGTCGCTGGCGATGGTCAACCTGTCCTTCTTCCTGTTCTTCCTCCGCCGAGAGCAGGGTCGACTGGCAGAGATGGAACAGGCCACCCGCGACTTCGCCGCCGCCAACGCCGACGTGCCGGCCATCCGGGTCGCCCTCACGTTCCTGCTCGCCGAGATGGGCCACATCGAGGAGGCACGCAGCACGCTTGCCGCGTTCGATGACGCCGCCCTCGCTCGCCTGCGTGACCGCAACTGGCCGGCCTCGTGGTTCCAGCTGGCGCGCGCCGCCCGAGCCACCGGTAACCAGGCGCTGGCACGAACGCTGCTCGACGCCCAGCCCGACGAACGCTGCGTGCAGGTTTCACTGGCGACCGTGTGCCTGGGCGCGACGGAGCTTGCGCACGCGTGGCTGCTCGAGACGGTGGGTGACCTCGACGGCGCCGGCGACGCATATGCAGCGGCCGAGGATCTCAACGCCCGTATCGGCGCTCGCAGCTGGCTTGCGCAGGCCCGTGCAGAACATGCGCAGTTGCTCGCCCGACGCGGCGAGGCCACCGGCGCCGACGTCGCCTCCGTCGCCGCGGCCACCTTCCGCCGCGAGGGGTCGGTGTGGTCGATCGCCTTCGCCGACCGCGCCGCCCAACTTCCCGACGCCCGCGGCCTCCGCGACCTCGCGTTCCTGTTGGCCCGGCGGGGCGAGGCGGTGTCGGTGCTCGAGCTGGCCGACGACCACGCCGGGCAGGCGCGGGGCGCCCACGCCCTCGATGAGGAAGCGCGCCGGCGAATCAGGCAGCGCCTCCGCGAGCTCGACGCCGACGAGGCCGACGCCGAGGCTGCCGGCGACGGCGAACGCGCCGCTCTCGTTCGCGACGAACGCCAGACGCTGGCCGAGGCAGTGGCGCGCGACTTCGGGCTCGGGGGCCGGGCCCGGCGTCTCGGCGATCCCGTGGAGCGGGTGCGCAAGACCGTGTCCACGCGCATCCGGCGGGCGATTGCCACGGTGGCGCGGGTCCACCCCGAGCTGGGCCGGCACCTGGAACGGTCGATCGACACCGGTGCCTGGTGCGCCTACCGGCCGGCCGAACCCGTCGACTGGAAGACCTGACGCCTCGCGTCGCGTCGCGACATTCGGCGTCGCGCCATATCTGACGAGAACGGTGTTCGTCAGAAGCACCAACAGGCGCGGAGGTTCCCATGGCCATCGACGAGGCTCGCCTCGAGGAGTTCACCAACCGGTTCGCCGCCGACTTCGGCGCCGCCCTGCACGCCACGACCGTGGTCATCGGCGACAAGCTCGGGCTGTACCGGGCCCTGGCTGACCTCGGCCCCACTGACGCCGCCGGGCTGGCCGACGCGACTGGTTGCAACACCCGCCTGGTGCAGGAGTGGCTCGACGCCCAGTACGTGTCCGGCTACTGCCACTTCAGCGCCCAGACGGCGTCGTACTGGCTCAGCCCCGAGCAAGCCGCCGTACTGGCCGACGTCGACAGCCCCACTTGTCTCATCGGGAGCATGACGCTGGCGGCGTCGACCGCCAAAGACGAGGACAAGATCCGCGAGGCGTTCACCTCAGGCGCCGGTCTGGGCTGGCACGAGCACCACCACGACCTCTTCCACGGGACCGAGCGCCTGTTTCGCCCCGGGTACGTGGGCAACCTGGTGTCGAGCTGGATCCCGGCCCTCGACGGCGTCGAGGAGAAGCTCGCCGTCGGCGGGTGGATCGCCGACCTCGGGTGCGGGCACGGCGCGTCCTCGATCCTGCTGGCGCAGGCCTACCCGCGCGCGACCGTCTACGGCTTCGACTACCACCAGGCGTCGATCGACGTCGCGCGCAAACGCGCCGCGGAAGCGGGAGTCGCCGACCGCGTGCGCTTCGAGGTCGCGTCCGCCCAGGACTTCCCCGGCGACGGCTACGACCTGATCTGCATCTTCGACGCCCTGCACGACATGGGCGATCCCGCCGGCGCGGCCCGCCACATCCGGGAGGCACTCGCCTCCGACGGCACATGGTTGCTCGTCGAGCCGATGTCGGCCGACAGCTTGGAGGACAACGTCAACCCGGTGGGGCGCATCTTCTACGCCGCGTCCACCTCGATCTGCACGCCGGGCGCGCAGGCCCAGGCCGGTGGCTTCGCCCTCGGCAACCAGGTGCCCGACGCGACGTGGGCCGAGCTGGTGACCGATGCCGGCTTCAGCCAGTTCCGGCGGGCCACCGAGACCCCCTTCAACCGCATCTTCGAAGCCCGTCCCTAACCAACAGCGCAGACCAGCAAGACCAAACCAAACAAGGAGAAACGACATGGCAGGAGTGGAGACCAACGACTTCTCGGCGCCGGACGAGGTCCGTCGCCCCGACCGCACCAACATCGAGATCGTCAAGCTCGGCGGCGGCGAGATCGGCCGCTTCACCTTCCAGCCCGGCTGGAGCTGGTCGGAATGCATCAAGCCCGTCGTCGGCGGCGAGTCGTGCCAGACCGAGCACGTGGGCTACATGATCGCGGGACAGCTGCAGGTCCAGAGCGACGACGGCAGCACCGTCGACATCAGCGCCGGCAACGTGTACCGCATCGCGCCTGGACACGACGCTCACGTCGTGGGCGACGACCCCGTCACCGTGGTGGAGTTTCAGGGCGCGGCCACCTACGCCAAGAGCTGAGACCCGGAGGTCAGCCCTCCTTCAGGGAGCGGGCGGTGATGAGCCATGCGGCCGACTTGAGCAACACGCCGTCGGCGGTCTCGTGCAGAGCGAAGAGCTCGCGCAGGTTCGCCATCGCTCGCTCCCTGGCTTCCGGCTCGAGCCCGTCGGTCAGACCTTCGACGATGCCCATCGTCTGGGCGTAGTCCATGGCGTCCGTCAGATCGGTGCCGAGCATCATCGGCTCGTCGATAGGAGTGCACTCGACGGCCCCGAACCCGGCGCGGCCGAAGATGTCCTGAACCCGCGCCGGGTCGGCGAGGGAGAACGGCGTGGGCGCATCGGGAGGTGGCATCGGCAGCTCGCGCCCAACCGCCAGCGCGGCCCGTAGCTCCATCAACCAGTCGTTCTCGGGCAGCGTCCGCCACGCCAGCACAGCCAGCCGCCCACCGGGGCACACGCCCCGGGCGATGTTGGCGAACGCGGCGACCGGGTCGTTGAAGAACATGGCCCCGAAGCTGCTGATCGCCACGTCGAAGTCGTTGGCCTCGAAGGGGAACACTTGGGCGTCGCCTTGCACGAACGTGACGTTGGTGAGCCCGTCGTCAGCCGTGCGCTTCCTCGCCAGCTCGAGCATGCGCGACGACAAGTCGATGCCGAGCACTGAGCCATCGACAGCGGTACCCGCCACGAGGCGCGTGACGCGCCCGGTGCCGCAGCCGATGTCGACGACGCGGTCGGCCGGCCTGATGAGGTCGGCCGCGACGAAGTGGTCGAGGATCCGGCCGCCTGCCCGGTCGTAGCGGTCGGCCTGCTCGGTCCAGACGTCGCCCTCGTGGCCGTCCCAGGCGGCGGCCTGCTCGGTGTTCACGATCTCCATGGCTGTCCCCTCTGCCTCACCGACATATACTCCCATAGAGAGCAATCGTATGCCCCCAAAGGGAGTAAGTCAATGGCGAAGTCGGACGACGTTGCAGCGCTGAGCACGACGTCGTACGCCATCCTCGGCCTGCTGGCCATCAAACCGTGGACCACCTACGAGCTCGCCCAGCAGATGCGCCGCGCCCTCGGTCAGTTCTGGCCCCGCGCCGAAAGCAAGCTCTACGAGGAGCCTAAGAAGCTCGTCGCCCACGGCTTGGCCCGCGCCACCAAGGAGACGACCGGCAAGCGGCCGCGGACGGTGTACTCGATCACCCCGAAGGGGCGGCGGGCCATGGCGGCCTGGGTTCCCCAACCGGGGGCCGGACCCGTGCTCGAGTTCGAGGGCCTCATCAAGCTCTTCTACGCCGAGCACGGCTCGAAGGACGACATGCTCGCCACCTTGGCGCGCGTGCGCGACTGGAGTCACGAACGGCGCGCCGCCGGCGCCGGCATCTCGCGGTCGTACCTCGAAGGGAAGGGCGCGTTCCCCGAGCGACTGCCGTGGCTGGTGCTGTGCGGCCAGTTCCTCGACGAGTTCGACCAGGCCGTCGAGCGGTGGACCGAGTGGGCCACGGGCGTCGTGGAGCAATGGCCCGACGACATCACCAAGGCGCAACCCGATTTCGACGTCCTCGAGGCGCAGGCGCGCCGATACGACGGCGACGGGGGTCAGTAGTTGCGGGCCTCGCGGTAGGGCAGACCCTTGGCCGGGTCAGGTTCGCGCGGCAGACCAAGGGCGCGGTCGCCGATGATGTTGTGCTGGATCTCGTCGGTGCCGCCGGCGATCGACTGGGCGGGCACCGAGATGAGGATTTCGGCGATCACGCCGCCCAACGGGCTGGCCGGATCGCCGCCGGCGAGCATGGCGTGCGCGCCGGCGATCATGGCGTGCACCTTGGCCGCCTGGCGGGCGACGTTGCTCAGGGCAAGCTTGCCGATCGATCCCTCTGGACCGGGCGGGCGGCCCGTGGCGCGTGCGG
>JAFATL010000415.1 GCA_019243975.1 Actinomycetota bacterium
GGCGGCGATGTAGCCGCCCACCGCGAACGGCGCCGCGTTGACCCGGCCCGACCGCACGACACCGAGGACCACCATCACCAGCCCGAATGTGGCCACGACCTCGCCGAGCCACAGGCCACCGGATGATCGCGTGTGGGTGGAGAGCGTCACCGCCGTCAGGTCGAACATGAGGTTGGCGACGACGCAGCCGACACAGCCGCCGACGACCTGCGCAACGACGTAGGTCGCGGCGTCACGTGTCGACAGCCCTCCGAGCAGGCGATCTGCCAACGTGACGACCGGGTTGAAGTGGGCGCCCGACACGGGGCCGAAGGCGAGGATCAGCGCGATCAGGCCGGCGCCGGTGGCGATGGAGTTCTCGAGCAGCTGCAATCCGACGTCGTGCGACAGGCGTTGAGCAAAGATGCCCGACCCCACGACGACGGCGACCAGCAGCGCGGTGCCAACCGCCTCGGCGGTGGCCCGCCGGGCGAGATCGCGATCCAACTCAGCAGCAGCGAGATGCGGCTTCGGGCACGGACGCGCAGCACAGCGAGTCGCCCTCAGCATCGACGTGTGCCGACGAGGCGCCGAACTCGTCCGAGTCGGCCAGCACCGTGTAGATCTCCCACGCGCCGTCGGGGCCGTCGACCCACACCTTGTCCTGCTGGGCGAAGCAGCAGGTGCCGTTCTCCTCGACGGCGTCGATGCCCGTCTCGCTCAGGCGAGCCTGAGCGGCCGAGACGTCGTCGCTCGACGCGACCTCGACCCCGAGATGGTTGAGGCGTCCGTCGGCATCGGCCTTCTCGAACAGCACCAGCTTGAGGGGCGGGTCGGCCACCGCGAAGTTGGCGTAGCCCGGCTTCACCTTCGCCGGTTCGGTGGCGAACAACTTCGAATAGAAAGCGATCGCGTCGTCGAGGTCGGGAACGTTCAATGCCAACTGGACTCGGGCCATAGATCGAGTATCATCGATACATCGATGACTGTCAATGTGACGGCTGACTGCTGTGCATCCGTGGTGGCGGCGCCGCTGGCCGAGGCCGACGCCGAGCAACTGGCCCGCGCGTTCGCGGCGCTCGCCGATCCGGTGCGCCTGCGCCTGCTGAGCATGATCGCCAGCGTCGACGAGGTGTGCTCCTGCGAGCTGCTCGAGCCGCTCGGCAAGTCGCAGCCGACGGTGAGCCATCACACCAAGACGCTGGCCGACGCTGGCCTCATCGTCGGCGAGAAGCGCGGTCGCTGGGTCTACTGGCGCGCCGTCCCCGAGCAGCTCGCTCGACTCCGCGACGCGCTGGTCTGACTACTCCGGCGGCGGGAGGTACAGGGCCGACTCGAACCGGCCGCCGTGGGCAGTGAGCACCCAGGTCGAGCCCTTGGCCCAACCCTGCACGGTCGGGAGGTTGATCGCGTCGGTGCGCAGCAGGTGGTCGACGACATCGGGAATCACGTCGCCGTGGCTGCATGCCACCACGTTGTGCGATCCCTCCGCTAACCCCCGCACGACCTCGATCGCCTTGTGGCCGTTGCCCTCGGCGAAGTCGTCGGACTCCTCCACCTTGAGGTCACGGACGCCAGCCAGCAGCTCGACCGTTTGCACACAGCGCAGGTACGGGCTCGAAAGCACGCGGTCGATCTTGTAGCCCTCCAACTGTCGGATCAGTCGCTTGGACTGTTCGAGGCCGCGTCGGGACAACGGGCGATCGTGGTCGTCCCCTTCCCATTCGCTGCGGTGGCCGGCGCGGGCGTGGCGCACGAGGAAGACCTTCACTTCCCGACCGCCTTCGGCAAACCCTCGAGCACCTCCGCGTCGCGCGCGTAGCTCAGCAAACGCACGGCGACGTCAAGCGGGACCCACCGCGCCTCGTCGACCTCGTCGGTCGGCTCGAACCGGCCGTCGACCGGCTTCATCGCCCAGTAGCGCACGTGCTTGGGGCGGTCGTGGCGGTCGATGTAGTCCGCCGACTGCAACTCGGGGCCCAGCGCGCAGCGCAGACCCGTCTCCTCCTGCACCTCACGCTTGGCGCAGTCCTCGTCGGACTCGCCGTTCTCCGCCTTGCCCTTCGGCAGCGACCAGTCGTCGTACTTGGGCCGGTGCACGAGCAGCACGTCGAAGCCCGGCCCGGTACGCCGGCGCCAGACCACCCCACCCGCAGCGCGGACCACGGTCAGCGCAGCCACTCCCGCAACTTCTTGGAGGACGCCTTCTTCCACGCCGGCTTCCACGACCCGCGCAGCTCGGACGCTTCGGCTCGCTCGATGGCAATCAGCTGCCCGGCCGCCAATGCTTTGGCGGCCGTGCCGCCGCCCTGCACGGAGGCGCGGAGCCACTCCTCGGCGACCACGGCATCGTGCCAGTCACCGAGCACGGTCTGCACGTTGGCCACCGCCGCCGCCAGTCGGGTGGCGGGCTTGCCAACCAACGGCGCCACGGCCTCGGCCGCGTAGCGGCACCGCTTGGCGCGGATGCGGACCTGGTGCAGCGCCTCGTCGCTGTGGTCGTCGGCCAACGCCTCCACCGCCTTCTCGAGGTGCGACCACGGGCGCCGCACGAGCTCGGGGGCGGCGTCCTTGGCCGGCGCGTCGGCTTCGGGCAGCAGGCGGGGGTTGGCGGCCGCGTCGACCAACGCATCGAGCAGCCGCACGTACCGGTCACCCTCGAGGTCGGCCAGCATCTCGGCCCGGTGCTCATCGCGACCGAGAGAGAGTCGCCGCAGGATGGCGGCCACCCCCTTGGCGTCCTCACTGGGCAGCTGCGCGGCGTGGCGGCGCAGCCGCTCGTCGAGCACATCGGTGTCGCGCACGCCGCCGAAGGCACCACCCAACCACTTCAGCTCCTCGCGCAGCGTTCCCACCCATTCGGCGTCGAGCAGGCGGCCGAACGTGCGCAGGTCGGACCGCAACCGCCGCGTGGCCACGCGCGCCTGGTGCACATCCTCGGGGTCGTCGCCCAAACGCACGCCGGGGTCGTGACGGATCAGACGCGCCGCGCCATTCGCAATGGCGGCGCGCACGACGTCGGCCACCTCGGCACCGTCGGTCAGCTCGACCGGTGCCACCTCGGGCGGACTGACGGCTTGCGCGCCGAGGGCCCGCACCACCTTGGGCACCCGGTCGGGCGCGCCCGCGCCGGCGTTGCGCAGGCACGCGACCAACGCGCGCAACACCGACGACGGTGACTCTCCGAGCAGCTCGACCTCGACTTCACGGAACCGCGCCGCCAGGCGGCGCCCGTCGAGCACCGACACCTCGTCGTCGGCCACCTCGGCCGCGCCGATCCCGGCGGCGTCGCGCAACTCGACACGCTGGCGCTTGGTCACCAAGCGGGCCACGGGCGCGAGAGCCTCAGTGCGGACATGGGCCCGCACCAGGTTGCTCGCCTCCTTGGGCACCGTCGCCGGACCGCCCGGGAAGTGGAGCTCCCGCCGCACGAGGGCGGGGCCGTCGGAACCCTCGGGCAACTTCACGGTCCACGCGTCCTTGCCGTCGCCCACCCGGTGGCGCAGCGAGAGCCCGGCGCGGGTCAGGCGCAGATCGGGAGTGTCGTAGTACGTGGCCGACAGCTGGAGGGCAGGCAGCGGAACCGCCTGCAGCCCGTCGACGACGCCGTCGAGGTCGGGCAGGAAGAAGCCCGGCCAGGCCGCGAGCTTCACCTCCCGCTCGGTGGACCCACTCGCCATGTCAGCTCAGTTGCTGCGGGCCCCGCGCGTCGCCGTCACGGCGACGGCGGACGCGCTCGAGCGCCAGCTCCTGCAGCCGGAGCTGGACGTTGAGTCCCTGCCGTGCGGGCACCTTGCGCCACTCGTCGTCGGGGCCGAGCTCCCACGCCAGGGCGTCGTCGTCGAGGTTGGCGGTGAGCACCTCCTCGAGGCGCGCCTGCAGATCGGGGTCGGCCACGGGGACGATCACCTCGACCCGGCTGTCGAGGTTCCTCGGCATCATGTCGGCGGAGGCGATGTAGTACTCGGCGTTGCCGCGGTTGGCGAAGTAGTAGATGCGTGAGTGCTCGAGGTACCGGCCGACGATCGAGCGCACCCGGATGTTGTCGGACAGGCCCGGCACACCCGGCCGCAGGCAGCACACGCCGCGCACGACGAGGTCGATGCGCACGCCCCGGGCCGACGCGTCGTACAGCGCGTCGATGACGTCCTGGTCGACCAGCGAGTTCATCTTCATGATGATGCGGCCGCGGTTCGGGTCCTCTGCCTCGCGGGCAATGAGGTCGAGCATGCGCGTGCGCAGTCCCGACGGCGCCACCTCGACCCGCCGGTAGTCGACGCGCCGGCTGTAGCCGGTGAGGTAGTTGAAGAGGTCGGTGAGGTCGGCGCCGATAGCGGGGTCGGCGGTCAGCAGGCCGACGTCCTCGTAGAGGCGCGCCGTGTTGGAGTTGTAGTTGCCGGTGCCCAGATGGCAGTAGCGCCGGATGCCCTCCGGCTCCTCGCGCACGACGAGCGCCGCCTTGCAGTGCGTCTTGAGGCCGACGAGGCCGTACACCACGTGCACGCCCGCCTCTTCCAACGCCCTCGCCCAGGCGATGTTGGCGAGTTCGTCGCCGCGGGCCTTGACCTCGATGAGGGCCACCACCTGCTTCCCGCGCTCGGTGGCGCGAATCAGGCTCCGCACGATGGGGCTGTCGCCTGACGTGCGGTAGAGCGTCTGCTTGATGGCGAGCACGCTCGGGTCACGCGACGCCTGGGCGATGAACGCCTCGACCGACGACACGAAGCTGTCGTAGGGGTGGTGCATGAGCACGTCGCGCTCGCGGAGCACGGCGAAGATGTCGGCCTGCGCGTTTTCCGCGCCTTGCAGGACCGGCTGGGTGGTGGGCTGGAACGGCTCGTCCTTGAGGTCGGGGCGTTCCAGCTCGTGCAGCGCCATGAGGCCGGCGGGGTCGAGCGGTCCGTCGAGCTCGTAGACGTCGTCGGGGGTGAGGTCGAGCTCGGCGGTGAGCAGCTCGCGCACCTCGTCGCTCATGCCCGGGCCGATCTCCAGCCGAACGGCGCGCCCGAAGCGCTGGCGGCGCAGCTCCATCTCGACGGCGGCGAGGAGGTCGTCGGCCTCTTCTTCCTCGAGGGTGAGGTCGGCGTTGCGCGTCACCCGGAACGGGTAGTGGCACTCGATCTCCATCCCCGGGAACAGCTGGTCGAGGTGGGCGGCGATGAGCTGCTCGAGCGGCACGAACCGCTCGCCGTCGGGTAGGGCGACGAACCGGTCGAGCAGCGGCGGCACCTTCACGCGCGCGAAGCGACGCTCGGCCGTGTCGGGATCGCGCACGATGACGGCCAAGTTGAGCGAGAGGTTGGAGATGTACGGGAACGGGTGGCCGGGGTCGACGGCCAGCGGCGTGAGCACCGGGAAGATGCGCTCGTCGAACACCTGCACCAGGTGCAAGCGGTCTGCGGCGTCGAGCGAGCTCCACTCGACGAGCCGCACGCCCGCGTTGGCGAGGGCGGGCACGATGTCGCCCACGAACGCGGTCGACAGCCGCGCCAGCAACTCGGTGACGCGCCGGCGAATAGCGGTGAGCTGCTCGGCCGGCCAGATGCCGTCGGGCGCGGTCGGGCCCAGACGCGCCGCCACCTGGTCCTTGAGCCCGGCGACGCGCACGTAGAAGAACTCGTCGAGGTTCATGGCGAAGATGGCGCAGAACTTCACCCGCTCGAGCAACGGGACGGTTGGGTCCTCGGTCAGGGCCAGCACCCGGGCGTCGAACTCCAGCCACGACAGCTCGCGATTGAGGTAGCGAGGCTCGGCCGCCTCCGCCTCCGCCTGTCCCCCCGGGCTGAGCTGCGACTCGAGTTCAATCGCCATGGAACTTTTCAGGGTAGCCCTCGGGTCGGGCGATCGCGCCCGCCGTTACCTGTTGTTCACCTTGGCCAAATCGCTCACCGTCGCGAGCAGCTGCGCCTTCGACAGCGGGCCGGTGTGGCGGAGGAAAACCGTGCCATCGGCACGGACGAACACGGTCGTGGGGAGGCCCCGCAGCCGGTAGGCCTCGGCGGTGCGGCCCTCGGGGTCGAAGCCCACCGGGTAACGCACGCCGGTGGCCGCCAGGAAGCGCAGCGCGGCCGGCCTGGTGTCCTCGTGATCGATCCCGACGAAGGCCACGTCCCGGTGGCGGGCGGCCACCGCGGCCAGGGCCGGCATCTCTTTGCGGCACGGCACGCACGTTGTCGACCAGAAGTTCACCACCAGTGGCCGGCCCGCGAACTGGCCGAGCTCGACCGTGCGTGACTGGTCCCGCAGGTCAGCGAGGGAGAAGGACGCGGCGCGGGTGCCCCGGGCATCGCCACTGACGGCGGCCGGCCCGCACGCAGCCACAAGCGGGCCGGCGGCGAGAAGGATGAACGTTGCCCACGCCGCTGACCAGCGCCGATGCCGCAAATCGACCTCCCTCTCCTAGGCTACGGCCCCGCATGTCACGCCCTTCCCGCACCGTTCGCCGCGCCCTCGTCGTCATCCTGGCCGCCGCGGTGCTGTCCGCGTGCGGGTCGTCGTCGAAGAAATCGTCGGGCGCCGCATCGGCCAAGGCGCCCGCGGGCTCGATGAACGCGCTGGCGGCGGGACGCACCGAGTACTCACTCGTCCAGGCCCAGGAGAGCCTGCCGGTGGGCAAGAGCCGCTTCGTGTTCGGCCTCATACCCCAGGGCGGCAAGCCCAAGGTGGGCGGTGCGCCGCTGGTGTACGTGGCCAAGAAGCCGTCCGACGCCCACCCTCTCGGGCCGTTCCACGCGACGTGGCAGGCGTTCAGTGCGCCCAAGGGCGACGCCCAGGGCGTGCCGCCGTTCCCCGGCTTCTTCGTGACCGAGGTCGACATCCCGACGGCCGGCTACTGGGGCTTCCTGGCAACCGACACCAACAACGGCACACCCATCGGCGGCAGCGCCGGCATGCAGGTGAAGGACCAGGTGTCTGCCGCCATCGGCTCGAAGGCGATCTCCGAGCCCACGCCGGTGGCGACGACCCCGGAGGAGGCAGCCAAGATCGACACGCGCGAGCCGCCGAGCCCGATGCACTACATCTCCCTCGACGCGGCCCTCCAGAACGGCAAGCCGACGGTGTTGGTGTTCGCCACGCCGCTGCTGTGCCAGAGCCGTCTGTGCGGACCGGTGGTGGACGAAGCGTTGAGTGTCTACGACCAGGTCGGCGTGGCCAAGGCCAACTTCGTCGACGTCGAGATCTATCCGGAGCGCGAC
>JAFATL010000426.1 GCA_019243975.1 Actinomycetota bacterium
CGGGACCCAGGACGCGACGCGGAGCTTCGACGTCACCGTGCACAAGGTGGCGCAAGGCGTCGTCGACATCGACGCCGTCCTGTCGAGCAGCGCCGGCGTGGCCGCGACCGGCGCCGCTTTCCAGCGCGGGCCGGACGAGCGGTTTCTCGGCTTCGGCGAACGGTCCGACCACGTCGACCAGACCGGCCACACGGTGGAGGGCTGGAACGAGGAGGGGCCCTTCTCGGCCGGCGCCCTGCGACCAGTGACCGACCCGGTCATGGGCGAGTCGTGGCAGGGCCCGCCCCCGTTCGGTCCCGCCAGCAACTTCACGATGCCGTGGTTCGTGGCCCGCTCCGGCTACGGCTTCCTGCTGCACAGCACGTGGCTCAACCGCATCCACCTGGACGAGCCGGGTACCTGGCGCGTCGAGCACGCCAACCCGAAGCGACTGACCATGCGGCTCTACGGCGGGCCGACGCCGGCCGACGTGCTGCAGCGCTTCACCGCCGACGGCGACGTGGGCCGCCAGCCCCCACCCGCGTCGTGGTACTTCGGGCCGTGGTACCAGCCCAACGGTGACGACGCGTTCCAGCAGTCGTTGCTGGCGCGCTGGCGCCAGCTGCACGTGCCGCTCACGGTCGCCATGACCTACACGCACTACCTGCCGTGCGCCGCGCAGAACGGGCACGACAAACAGGAGCAGGCCCAGACCGATCTGTACCACCAGTGGGGCTACAAGGTCACGACGTACGTGAACTCGTTCGTGTGCCAGGACCACCCGCAGGGCGCGTACCAGGCGGGCGACGCGCACGGCTGGTTCATCAAGACCGTCGCGGGCACGACGTACCCGGTGCCATACCTCTCCTACCGCAACTCGTCGTCCGCTGTCGTCGACTTCACCGCGCCCGGCGCCACGCGCTTCTGGCAGAACCTCATCACCCCTGCCCTCGTCAACGGCTACGACGGCTGGATGGAGGACTTCGGCGAGTACGTGCCGCCCGACGCCGTGCTGGCCGACGGCCGCAGCGGGGTCGAGGCCCACAACGGCTACTGCACCCAGTACCACCGGGCATCGCACGACCTCACCTGGAACCGCATGCACCGCGCCGCCTTCGCCCAGTTCGTGCGCTGCGGCTCGACCGGCACTGCGCCGGTCGCCCGCATCGTCTGGGGCGGCGATCCCACTGAGGACGACTCCGAAGCCGACGGCCTGGCCGCCGCGGTCAACGAAGGCCTGTCGATGGGGCTGTCGGGCATCTCCTACTGGGGCAGCGACATCGGCGGCTTCCACGCCATCTTCACGGCCGGGCGGACGTCGCCCGAGTTGCTCGTGCGCTGGATCGAGTTCGGCGCCTTCAGCGGCATCATGCGCACGGAAGCCGACGGCTACGGCCGCCCCGACCAGACGAACCCGCCGAAGGCCGAGGTGTGGGACCCCGACGTGCTCCCGTACTGGCGGCGCATGACCCGGCTGCGCACCCAGCTGTTCCCCTACATCTGGGCGGCGGCGCAGGAGTATCAACGCAACGGCACGCCGATCATGCGTGCTCTCGCCCTCGCCTACCCGAACGCGCCCGAGGCGTGGGGCGTCGGTGCCAACGCCAACGCGGCCCGCTTCGAGTTCATGTTCGGGCCCGACGTGCTGGCCGCCCCGGTCGTCGACATGGGCGCGACCAGCCGTGACGTGTGGCTCCCGCCGGGGCAGTGGGTCGACTTCTGGGACCTGTTCTCCGCCGATCCATCGTCGGGTGTGATCACCCCGAAGGCCGCCGCCCCTGCGGTGATCGACGGCAACCGCGCCGTCCACGTGGCCGCGCCGCTCGACCGCATTCCCCTGTATGTGCGGGCCGGCGCGTGCGTGCCGATCCTGCCCGGCGACGTCGACAGCATCATCACCGACACCGGGTTCCAGCACGACGCCGAGGTCGTGACGTTGGCCGACCGGCCCAACTCGGTACGGCGGGTGCCCACCCCGGGCGCGCACTGCTGACGCCTGCGATGATGCGGGCATGCCCATCGTGCACGCCAACGGCATCGACATCTGTTACGAGGAGGCAGGGTCGGCCGACGACCCGGTGGTGCTCCTCGTCAACGGCTTCACGTCCCAGCTGATCAG
>JAFATL010000600.1 GCA_019243975.1 Actinomycetota bacterium
TCGACCCCATGCGGCTGACCGACGGCATCGAGCCGTCGGACGACAAGATCCTGCGCGCCCGCCCCGCCGCTTACAGCGTGAGCATCGAGAAGCGCTTCAAGTCGTAGCGACTACCTACGCGGAAACGGCGTCGTCGGCCGGGTTCCACTTCGCCAGGTTGGCGAGGTTGGGGTTGTTGGAGAACACCTCGACGATGGGCTGGCGGATGCCGAGACGCTTCTGCAGCTTCTCGGCTTCGAGATGCTGGTCCCACAAGACGAACGTGACGACCACGCCCGCCTCGCCAGCACGCGCCGTGCGACCGGACCGGTGCAGGTACGCCTTGTGGTCTTCGGGCGGATCGAAGTGCACCACCACGTCGATGCCGTCGACGTGGATGCCGCGGGCAGCCACGTCGGTGGCGACGAGGGCGGGCAGCTTGCCGGCGGAGAAGTCGTTGAGCGCCTTCTCCCGCGCCGACTGGCGCAGGTCGCCGTGGATGGCGCCCGCCTTCACGCCTTCCTTCTGCAGCTGCTGGGTGAGGCGATCGGCGCCGCGCTTGGTGCGCACGAAGAACAGCGTGCGGTAATGACCCTTGGCGATCGACGCCGCCACCTTGGCCTTGTCCATCTGGTGGACGGCGAGGAAGCGGTGCTCCATCTCGTCGACCGTGAGCGTCTCGGACACGACTTCGTGGCGGACGGGGTCGGTCAGGTACAGGCGCACGAGGCGGTCGACGTCGCGGTCGAGGGTGGCCGAGAACAGTAGCGTCTGGTGCTGCTTCTCGAGCCGGCGCAGCACCCACTCGACCTGCGGCATGAACCCCATGTCGGCCATGCGGTCGGCCTCGTCGAGCACGAGCACCTCGACGTCGGCCACCGACAGCTCGCCCCGGTCACCGAGGTCGATCAAGCGGCCGGGCGTGGCCACGACCACATCGACCCCGCGGCGCAGCGCCTTGATCTGGCGTTCCATGGGCGCACCGCCGTAGCAGGCCTTGAGGCGCAGGCCGACCGCCTCGGCCAGCGGCTCGAGGACTTCGGTGACCTGCACGGCGAGCTCGCGTGTGGGCACCAGCACCAGCGAGCGAGGGCGACCGGGTTCGGCCTTGGTGGTGCGCTCGAGCATGGGAAGGCCAAACGCCAGCGTCTTGCCCGACCCGGTCTTGGCTTTGCCGAGCACGTCACGCCCGGCGCGCGCATCGGCGATCGTCAGGGCTTGGATCGGGAACGGCTCGGTGATGCCCTGTTCGCGAAGGACGTCGACCAAGTCGGCGGGTACGCCGAGGCCGTCAAAAGTGGTGGTCACGTGAGGAACAGCTCCTGTGGGGTTGGCGTGTGGGCCGCCCTCCACGCTGAATCAGGAGCGAATGAGGTGACCCGCCGAGCCTGCCGTGTGCAGCGCTCGCGAAAGCAAGCGTACCAGGCCTGCTGCGCGACTACGCGGAGTCCAACGCGGAGCGCAGCTCGGCGACGAACGCGCCGACGTCGGTCGGTCCCTTTCCGTCGAGCACCATGCGCATCAGCGCGGAGGCCACGATCACACCGTCCGCGGCCGCCGCCGCTTCGACGGCCTGCGCGGGTGTCGAGATGCCGAACCCGATGAGCACGGGCAGATCGGTGAGCGCCTTCACGCGTTTGGCGAGCACAGACGCGGTGCTCGACACGGCCGTGCGCTCACCGGTGACGCCCATCAAGCTCACCGCGTAGACGAAGCCATGCGATCGCGCGCAGATGCGCGCCAACCGGTCGTCGGGCGTGACGGGTGACGTCAGCAGCACCGTCTCGACCCCCGCGTCCTCGGCGGCCCGCTCCCAATCGGCTAGCTCTTCCAAGGGGAGGTCGGGAACGATCGCCCCTCCCACTCCCGCGTCGACCAGCGACCGGGCAAAGCGACGGTGCCCGTTGCGGAAGATCAGGTTGTAGTACGTCATGGCGATCAGCGGGATGCCGATGTCGAGGTCGGCCAACTGACTCACGATGCCGAGGGGCGTGGCGCCGTTGGCGAGCGCCCGCGACGACGCCTCCTGGATGGTCGGGCCGTCCATCACCGGGTCGGAGAAGGGGATGCCGATCTCGATGGCGTCGGCCCCCGCGTCGGCGACGGCGCGCACGACGTCGAGCCAGTCGGGGCTGATGCCGCCCGTGACGAACGGAGCGAGGATCTTGCCGCCCGCGTCGCGCTTGGCGCGCAGCGCAGGCTCGACCTTGACGAGCTCAGCCATCGATTGATTCGCGGCGCGCGGTCACAGGTCGAGCAGCCCCATCACCTGCTCAGCGTCCTTGTCGCCCCGGCCCGACAGGGTGAGGAGCACGGACGAGCCGGCCGGGATCTGGTTGCCGGCGGCGCGGGCCAGGTAGGCAAGGGCATGGGACGGCTCCAGGGCCGGGATGATGCCCTCGGTCTCCGACAGCAGGCGCAGCGCGTCGAGCACTTCGGCGTCACTGGCCGCTTCGTAGGTGGCTCGCCCGATGCTCGAGAGGTAGGCGTGCTCGGGACCAACGCCTGGATAGTCGAGTCCGGCCGAGATGGAGTGCGCCTCCTCGACCTGCCCGTACTCGTCCTGCATGAGGAACGACTTCGAGCCGTGCACCACGCCGGGGATGCCGTGCCCGATGGCCGCCCCCCCGGCCGCCTCGACGCCGATGAGCTTGGCGTCGGTGTCGACGAAACCGGCGAACGTGCCCGCCGCGTTCGAGCCGCCGCCCACGCACGCCATCACGTAGTCGGGGTCGCCGCCGAGAATGGCGCGGCACTGCTCCCGGGCCTCCTCGCCGACAACGCGTTGCAGCTCGCGCACCATCCACGGGTACGGATGCGGGCCCATCACCGATCCCAGGCAGTAGTGGGTGGTCTCGACGGATGCCACCCAGTCGCGCAACGCCTCGTTGATGGCGTCCTTGAGCGTGCGGCTGCCCGACGACACGGGCCGCACTTCCGCGCCCAGCAACTTCATGCGGAAGACGTTGAGGGCTTGGCGCTCGACGTCGACCTCGCCCATGTACACGACGCACTCGAGGCCGAACAGCGCCGCCGCCGTCGCCGTGGCGACGCCGTGCTGACCCGCGCCGGTCTCCGCGATCACCCGCTGCTTGCCCATGCGCCGGGTGAGCAGCGCCTGGCCGATGACGTTGTTGATCTTGTGCGAGCCGGTGTGGGTGAGGTCTTCGCGCTTGAGCAGCACGCGTACGCCCAGTCGTTCGGACAGCCGCTTGCACTCGGTGACGGGCGTGGGCCGGCCCGCGTAGTCGCGCAGGATCGACGCGTACTCGTCGCGGAACGCTTGATCGGCCCACGCCGCCCGGAACGCCTGCTCCAGTTCCTCGCACGCGGGGACGAGCGCCTCGGGCAGGAACAACCCGCCGAACTCGCCGAACCGCCCGTCGTCGGACGGCTCTTGCATCAACGCACTCATGCTTGCCTCCAGCGGCCTCCCGGGCCGCTCACCGATCAACCTGCCAGTCGTAGGGGCCGTCGCCCTTCGCTTCGTAGGGCGCCGGCGCCGCGCCCTTGGCCGCGGCCACGAACGCGCGCAGCTTGCGGGGGTCCTTGCGGCCGGGCGACGCCTCGACGCCCGTCACCACGTCGACGCCCCACGGCTGGGCCTGGGCGATGGCCTCGGCCACGTTCTCCGGCGTCAGACCGCCGGCGAGGAGCACCTTGGCTCCGTCGGGGGCCTCGCCCGCCAACTTCCAGTCGTAGACCTGCCCGGAGCCGGGCGACGGCGCGTCGACCAGGAGCACGTCGGCGCCGAAGTCGCGCGCCCGGGACAGCGTCTTGTCGCCGGCGACGAACGACTTGATCACCATCGGCACGCGCTCGCGGATCCACTGCACCTGCTCCGCCGTCTCCCGCCCGTGCAGCTGCGCCGCCTTGAGGCCCATCCCGTTGACGATCTCGACCACCCGCTGGGGCGCGTCGTCGCGGAACACGCCGACGGTGAGGATCTCGCGTGGGAGGCGCTTGGCGATGTCACCGGCGACCGTGGGCGAGATGAGCCGGGGCGACGGGGCGAAGATGAACCCCACGGCGTCGGCGCCCATGGCCACCGCCAACAGGGCGTCCTCCTCGCTGGTGGTGCCACAGATCTTCACGAACATGCGGCGACCAACTCCCTCAACGCGTCGGCGGGATCGTCGGCCGTGACGAGGTGCTCGCCCACCAGCACGGCGTCGCAACCCGCACTGGCGACGAGGGCGGCGTCGGCCGGCGACTTGATGCCCGACTCGGCCACCCGCACGACGCTGTTGGGCAGGCCGGCGATCAGGGCCGCGGCGCCAGGCAGGTCGACGTCGAACGTGCGCAGGTCGCGGGCGTTGACGCCGACGATGGTGGCACCGGCGGACAGGGCCCGAGCGGCCTCGTCGCGATCGTGCACCTCGACCAACGCGTCGATACCGACGTCGGCGGCGAGCGACAGGTACGTCGTCAGCTCCGCATCGGTGAGGGCGGCCACGATCAGCAGCACGGCGTCGGCGCCCATGATGCGGGCGTCGCACACGTCGTTCGACGACACGGTGAAGTCCTTGCGCAGCACCGGGATGTCGACCGAGGCGCGGGCCTCGGCCAGGTCGGCCACGGAGCCGCCGAAATAGGCCTCGTCGGTGAGCACCGACAAGCACGCCGCCCCGCCGCTCTCGTACGCCTTGGCGACGACCGAGGGCACCAAGCCGGGTGCGAGATCGCCCCGCGACGGCGAGCGGCGCTTGATCTCGGCGATCACCGACAAGCCATCGGCAGCCAGCGCCGAGCCAAACCCCCGGCACGGCGGCAGCGCCATCGCCGCCTCCACCAGCTCGCCGAGGGGACGGGTGTCCTCCTCAGCTACCAGGCGGTGGGCGGCCAGGATCTCGTCGAGGTAGGTGGCCACGGTCGACACAGATTACGGGACGTCCAATGGTTCACACTTCCATAACAGCTGGATGCCAGGCTGGATCGGTGCCTGCGAGCAAGGACATCGGCACCATCGTCGTGGTCGAGGACGACCCGAACATCTCCGACCTGGTCGACATGTACCTGCGCCGGGAGGGTTTCCGCGTCCTGCAGGCGGGCGACGGCGAGAAGGGTCTGGAGATCGTCAAGCGTGAGAAGCCCCGCATGGTGATCCTCGACGTCGGCCTTCCGGGTGCCATCGACGGCATCGAGGTGTGCCGGCGTCTGCGCACGGACGGCGTCGTCCCCGTGCTGATGCTGACGGCCCGGGATGCTGAGGTCGACCGCGTGCTGGGGCTCGAGATGGGCGCGGACGACTACGTCACCAAGCCGTTCTCGCCCCGCGAGCTCGTGGCGCGGGTCAAGGCGATCCTGCGGCGCGCCGATGGGCCTCGCAAGGAGAGCCCGGACGTGCTGATGGCCGGCAGCGTCGAGGTGGACACCGGTCGGCGCGAGGCGAGGGTCGCCGGCGAGGTCGTCGCCCTGGCCACGCGCGAGTTCGACCTGCTGCTGTTCTTCGCCGAGAACAGTGGCCTCGCTCTCAGCCGCCGCCAGCTGCTCGAAGGCGTGTGGGGCGCCGACTGGTACGGCGACGAACGCACCGTCGACGCCCACGTGCGCCAACTCCGCAAGAAGCTCGGCGATGCGCTCCCGTTGGCAACCGTGTGGGGCGTGGGGTATCGCCTCGGATGACGGTGCAGGACTGACGCGATGAGGAAGCGGCTCACTCGCACGCTTGTGCTTGTGGTGCTGGGCGCACTGGTCGTGTCCGGCCTGGGCACGCTGGTGCTGTCGTTGTACGCGTCGCGGCAGGCGACGCAACGCGACCTCGAGCGGCAGGCGCAGACGATCGCCACCGCCACCGCCGAGCTGCGCCGTCAGCAGACCGTGGCCGTCCTTCGCCGCGTGCTCAAGCTGAACGACGCCGCCATCGTCGCCATCGGCCCCGCCGGTGCGGTCGTCGGTGCCCTTCCCCCCGGTATCCGGCCCGCCGACGTGCGCCCGGCCGACCTGCTCCAAGGCGCGACCGTCTCCGGCAACCGCGGCCGTCTCGCCTACGCCGCCGCACCGTCGCCGCTGCTCGGCGCGCGCGGTGGCCGGGAGGTCGTGGTGTTCACCCGCAACGTTCCCTGGCCGCGGGGCGGCGGCGTCTTCTTGATCGGTTCTGGGCTGGTGGCGTTGCTGGTCGCCGCCGTGGTGGGCGAGCGGGCCGTGCGCCGCATCGTCCGCCCCCTCGTGCAGGCCGAGACCGCGACGCGCCAGGTGGCGGCGGGCGATCTGAGCGCCACCGTCCCCGTGCCGAGCGACGCCGATCCCGAGGTGGCCTCCCTGGCCCGGTCCATCAACTCGATGGCCGAGAGCCTGGCCCGGGCCCGCGGGGTCGAGCGTCAGTTCCTGATGTCGGTGTCGCACGACCTGCGCACCCCTCTCACGTCGATCCGCGGGTTCGCCGAGGCCATCGCCGATGGCGCGGCCGACGACACCGAGCGGGCCGCCGAAGTGATCACCGCCGAGTCGCGGCGACTGGAGCGACTGGTCGGCGACCTGCTCGAGCTGGCGAAACTCGAAGCCCGTCACTTTTCTCTCGACATGGCGCCCGTCGACTTGGCCGACGTCGTCGCCACGGCCGCCGAAGGTTTCCGGCCTGCGGCCGCCGACCTCGGCATCGAGCTGAGCGTCGACGTCCCCGACCACGTCGATGCGCGGGCCGACGCCGACCGCGTCGCGCAGGTGGTCGCCAACCTGGTCGAGAACGCCTTGAAGTACGCGGCGTCGTACATCGAGGTCGTGATGCAGCGTCAGGGCGGAGGCATCACCATCACCGTGGGCGACGACGGCCCCGGCATCGCGGCCGAGGAGCTGCCCTACGTGTTCCAGCCCCTCTACCAGTCCGCTCGCGCCATCGGCCGCCAGGTCGGCACCGGCCTGGGGCTGGCGATCGTGCACGAGTTGGTGACGGCGATGAGCGGCACCGTGCGAGCCGAGTCGGGACCGCTCGGCGGCACGCGCGTGATCGTCGCCCTGGGCGGGCCGCCGCCCGACGGCGCTAGCGCGTCGTCGACGTCGTCCGGCGCGTCGTCGGCGTCGTCCTGACCGAGGGGTCGGTCGTCGTCGGTTCGACGAACCCACTCGAACAATCGGGCAGCTTGAGGTCGTAGTACTGCCCGTCGACGGTGACGCCGAGCGGCTGCGTGCCGCTCGAGTTGCACGTGACCGCATAGCTGGCCTGACCGTCGGAGTCGGTGAGCGTGGGGTTCTCGCTCCGCACGCGCCAGTCGCCCGACCCGGAAAGCTGCATGGTCGCCCCGACGACGGGCGTGCCCTGCACGATGCCTTGCTGGTCGACCGACTGCACCTCGAGCCGCACCACGAGGTTGGCGGGCTGGCCGATGATCGCCGGCCTGGGGGCGATGGCAGCCGAGACCGAGCGGCCGTCGTACTTGCTCAGCGGCAGGTTGACGGACTTGCTCTCATTGCCGCCGAGGAAGAAGATCGCCGGCTCCGTCAGCGAGAGGTCCGGCGTGCGCCACGCCCGCACGCGGTAGCGGCCGCCGATCACGTTCGGCAGCGACCACGTGCCGTCCGGGTTGGTCGGGATGTCCATGGCGCCCACGGCGTTGCCGACCAGTCGCTCGATGTGCACGACGGCGTTCGGCTCGATCCCGTCGGGGCCGCTGACGTTGCCGTTCAGCGTCGCCTTCCCGGGTTGGATGGGAATCGTGGTCGACGTCGTGGCCCGGCCCGCGACTGCGTGGAGCTGTATCCCCGAGTAGTCGGGCGTCGTCGTCACCGACGGCAGGGGGATCGTCGACGGCGGCGGGGGCAGGGCGTGGTACTTCGACGCGCAGGCGGGCAGAAGCACGGCCACGGCCGCCGTCAGAAGCGCAACGTGGTGGGCGCGACGCGCCCGCCGGGTGCTCACGCGTCGACGAGCGGCAGGCTCTCGACGCGCGCGGGCGCACTGCCGCCATCCCACGTGACGGTGACGTCCTCTCCGGGTTCGACGGCGCGGCTCACGTACGCAAGCGCCACCGGGGCGTGGCGGTCGAGCGACTCCCCCACGCTCGTCAGTGCACCCACGACCTTGCCGTCACGCTCGAGGGACGCATGCGGCGGCGGGACGACGTTGGTCGCCAGCACGATGCCGCGCAGGTGGCGGGGCACGTTGCTGCCGCGGGCGTCGAGACGCGCCACCAGCTCTTGGCCCGTGTAACAGCCCTTGGTGAAGCTGACGGCGCGGTCGACGATCCCGGCCTCTTGGGGAATGGTCCGCTCGTCGAGCTCGGCGCCCATTTCGGGGACGCCGGCCTCGATGCGCACGGCGCGGTAGGCGTCGGGATCGCACACGCGCACGCCCTCGGGCACCTGCGGGTCTGGTCCCAACAGGTCGACGCCCGGCAGCCCAGGCCAGTCGGCGTCGATGGTGAGGCCGTCCGTCGGCACGTCGTGCGCCTGCGGCCCGCGCAGGGCGAGGCACTTCCAGTCGAGCGGCTCGATCTCGAACTTGCTGCGCAACTTGAACCGGGTCAGCCGGGTGTTCACCGCCTCGCCCCACCCGCCGTCACAGTCGACGACCACCTCGTGGTCGCCGGTGCGGGTGACCCGGATCAGGGCGTCCACCTTGCCCTGCGGCTGCAAAAGAAACGACAGCGCCGACGCACCCACCGCCAACGCCTCCACGTCCTGCGACAGCTGACCCTGCAGGTACGTGATGGTGTCGGGCCCGTGCAGCCGCAGCACGTCCCGGGCCAGCCACACGGCACCCACCTCACGCCGCAGCGCCAGGTAGTCGGCAGTCAGATCAGCCATCGCGGCCATTCTCGCATCGCCTGCAGGCTACAAATGGCGCATGGCAGACCGGGGCAAGCGTCCGAACATCCTGCTCGTCGTTTCCGATCAGGAACGGCAGCGTGACTGGCTGCCGGCGTCGGTACGCCTGCCCTGGCGCGAGCGGCTCATGGCCGAGGGGCTCGAGTTCACCAACTACTGGACGCACTCCTCGCCCTGCTCACCGTCGCGGGCGAGCCTTTTCACCGGGCAGTACGTGCCGCAGCACCGGATCAGCGACAACGTGATCATGCCCGAGCACCGCGAGCTGTCGACCGACGTGCCGACAGTGGGATCGATCGTGCGGGGTGCCGGCTACCGCTCCTCGTACATCGGCAAGTGGCACCTCTCGCACGCGCCCCAGCCCGACATGGAGGCGTACGGGTTCTCCGACTGGGACGGCAACGACCGCCACTTCATGGGCTGGGCCGGCACCGGCGTGCACTTCGACCCGATCATCGCCGACAACGCCGCCCACTGGCTGCGCACGAACGCGTCCGCCGACGAGCCGTGGTTCCTCACCGTGGCGCTGGTGAACCCCCACGACGTGATGTGGTTCCCGATCGACCAGCCCTTCTACCAGCCCGACCACGCCGAGCAGGTGGCCGAGGTGCGCAACATCCTCGACCTGGCCAAGTGGAAAGACGACGATCCTCTCCCGCTGTTCACCGACGACTACGAGGAGATCTTCGAGGATCTGCCGGCCAACTTCGACGACGACCTGCACTCGAAGCCCGAGGCGCACCGGCAGTGGCGCTGGGACCAGCAGCACGGGTTGTGGGGCTACATCGAGCCGGGCGACAAGAAGGCGTGGCTGCGCCACCTCGACTACTACGTGAAGTTGCAGCGCATGGCCGACGACAGCCTGGGCACGGTGCTATCGGCCCTCGAAGACTCGGGCGCGTGGGACGACACGATCATCCTGTTCACGTCCGACCACGGTGACATGTGCGGATCACACGGTCTCCGTTCGAAGGGTCCGTTCGTCTACAACGAGATCATGAAGGTGCCGCTGTACGTGCGCGTGCCTGGTGTGACGACGCCCGGTTCGGTGACGTCGTCGCTCGGCACGCACGTCGATCTCGCCACCACGATTGCCGCACTGGCCGGCGCGTCGTTGAACGACGAACCGTCGCTGAAGGGCGTCGACCTGTCCCCGGTGTTCGCCGACACGTCAGCGTCGGTGCGTGACCACGTCATGTTCGCCATGGACTCGGCCCACACCGAGAACATCAACAACACCCGCTACGCCGTGCGGGGCTTTTTCGACGGGCGCACCAAGTACGCCCGCTACTACGGCGTCGGCGGCGGCTACCCGTCCACCGGCCTGTGGGGCAGGGACCCCGGCACCAAGCTCTACGACGTCGACGCCGACTTCGACGACCAGGACCACGAGTGGTACGACCTCCAAGAAGACCCCCACGAGCTCGTCAACCTCGCCCACGACCGCTCCCGCCGCGCCGAACTCCGCGACCAGTTCACCCGCCTCCTCGCCTACGAAGCCACCGACTTCGCCTAACCAGCAGCGCGGGCCCACCCCTCCGAGCGACGGAGTGGGCCCTTTCTGCTGCGCGAATGGGACGACGGACGCAAACTCCTGCAGGAAGGGCCCACTTCGGCCTGAAAGCGCTGCGCTCTACTCGACCAGTTTGAGGTCGGGGCCGGCGTCGGCGTCGGGGCCGGCGTTGGAAGGAAGGCCTTCGAGGAGCTTGGCGGCGAGGGTGGGGGCGTCGGCCATGGGGAGGCGGAAGGTGCCGGTGCAGACGTCGGCCTGCCAGAGGCTGAGGACGAAGACGCCGTGTTCGACGTGGCAGGACACGGCCATGCGCCGCACGGGTGTGCGCTGGTCCGCGAACCACTCGCGGTCGCCGTAGAGGAGTCCCTGCTCCGCCATACGACGAGTGTGCACCCGCTTCCTGGGACGCGCCACAGAGTCGTCTGGGCGAACCGTCAGTCGAGCGTGGGCGAAATGCCCCCCTTCACAGTCGCCGCCCGTATACCTAGCATTGCGAGGTATGAAGCCCGATCAGCTCAAGGGGCACCTCGACACGTTGCTGCTGGCGGTCGTGCGGGACACGCCGGCGCACGGGTACGCCATCATCACCGAACTCCGGGAGCGCAGCGCCGGCACGTTCGACCTGCCCGAAGGCACCGTCTACCCCGCCCTGCACCGCCTGGAGCGCGCCGGCCTGCTGCGCAGCGCCTGGGCTGACGTGAGCGGACGACGCCGGCGCGTCTACCAAGTCACCGGCGCCGGGGCCACGGCGCTGACCGCCGGACGCAAGGCGTGGCTCGAGTTCTCGACCGGCATGCAGACGGTGCTGGGAGCGCCGGCATGACCGATCCGATCGAGCAGTACCTCGACTCCCTGCTCGGCGAGCTCCGCGGCGATCCGCACGAGGTGCGGCGCATCCTCACCGAGATCGAAGGGCACTTGCACGACGCCGTCGACGCCGCGCGCGCCGAGGGCTTGACCGAGGAGGCGGCCCAGCAGCGCGCCATCGAACGCTGCGGCACGCCCCGGTCGATCGCAACGCGGTTCGCACGCGAGCAACCTGGACGTCTGTTGTCGGTCGGCATTATCCGCCCCGTCGTCTTGGCCGCCATGTTCCTCATCGCCGTGGGCCTCATCGCCATCGGTGTGAGCGGTGGCGTGGCCCAGGTGATGGGTTCGGCCTCGAGCGCACGGTTCGTCGCCGGCGATGCACCTGGCTTCGTCAACCCGCCCGCACGCTGCGACTACTACCTGGAGTACTACCAGCAGGGCCACACGTGTTCGGGTGCTGCCGCGCTGCACCACTTCGACGAGGTGCTGCTGTACCGCCTTGCCGCAGGGTTGCTCGGTCTCACCGTGCTGGCGGGCTACCTGTGGCAACGACGTCGCCGGCGAGCTCACGACCTGGCCGTCCTGCCCGACGGGTTCGTCGCCACCATCGGTGCCACCGTGTTCACGGCTGCCGGCCTCTTCCTGATCCTCTATGCGATCGA
>JAFATL010000631.1 GCA_019243975.1 Actinomycetota bacterium
GGTTCACCGCGCAGGATGGCAGGCAGGACCTCGCTGATCGAACCGCGCAGCAGCACGTCGGCGATGTAGTCGTACTCCGTCGGTTCGGCGTTGACGATGACGATGGACGCGCCCACCGACTTGGCCGTCGGCACCATGTAGGCGGCCGGCGTCACCGCCAGGGTCGAGCCCACCGCGAGGAGAAGGTCGCACTCGCGCGCAGCCAGGTCGGCGCGCATGATGTCGCGCTCGACGAGGTTCTGGCCGAAGCTGATCGTGGCCGCCTTGAGGATGCCGCCGCAGCTGCGGCACGGCGGGTCTTCCTCGCCGGCGCGCACGCGGTCGAGGGCGCGTTCCATCGGCGCGCGCTCGCCGCACATCATGCAGTTGACCTCGCGCATGGTCCCGTGCAGCTCGATCACCTTGGCGGGGTCGGACCCGGCCGCTTGGTGCAGGCCGTCGACGTTCTGGGTCGCCAGCGCGACCAACTTGTTGCGCCGTTCCAGCGCAACGAGGGCGCGGTGGCCGGCGTTGGGCTGGGCGTGCCACGTGGGCGACTCGATGCGACTGCGCCACGACTCCTTCCGCGCCTCCGCGCTCGACATGTAGTGCTGCAGCGTGGCCTTGCGCTCGGCGCCGGGGTTCTTGGTCCAGACGCCCTGGGGGCCGCGGAAGTCGGGGATGCCCGAGTCGGTGGAGATCCCGGCGCCGGTCAGCACGGTGACGCGCCGAGCCTCGTCGATGAGAGTTCGCACTTGTTCGATATCAGAATTCATGAAATACTCTGAAAGTCACTAGAAGGTGATAAGGCTGCGCTGCTCTTTGGGGGACCAATGAAGACATCGCCCGTATTTCCCGCCGACTCTCTCACCATCCGGCCCTGGCCCGACTCGGTCATCGACGCGGTAGGGATCGATCCGAGGTCGCACTACGTCGAGACGTTCTGGCTCGGCGTGCTGGGGCCCTCGACCACCTGGCTCCTGCGCCGGCTGGTCAACGGCCTCGAGGCCTCGCCGGCCGGCTACGACCTCGACCTCACCGACACCGCCCGCCAGCTCGGGCTGGGCGACAAGGGCGGGCGCCACTCGCCGTTCGTTCGTGCCCTCACCCGCTGCGTGCAGTTCGACCTGGCCCAGCTGGTCGACGGCCGCACCCTGGCCGTGCGTCGCAAGCTGCCGCCGCTCAACCGCCGCCAGGTCGCTCACCTGCCGGAGACGCTGCAAGACCTGCACCGCGACTGGCAGGAGTCGCAGGTCGGCGTGCGGGGCGTGGAGGCCATGCGTCGTCGCTCCCGGCAACTCGCCTTGTCGCTGCTGGAGCTGGGCGACGACCTGGAGACGGCCGAGCGCCAGCTGCTGCGCTGGCGGTTCCACCCCGCCATGGCCCACGAGTCCGCCGCCTGGGCGTGGGCCCGCCACCGCCAGGCCCTGGCCGCGGCCGCCGGCGGCAGTGCCGAGGCCGACGCAGTCCCGGTGCCGGCCGCCCTGGCCGGCCGGGCCGCCGGTCCGGACGCCGCCTGACTGCAGTAGGTTCGGCGCCATCAGCACGGCAGTAGGGGGATGGGCTGATGGCTCTCGAGGTTGAACGGCGGCGCGCCGAGGAACGACGAACTGTCGACCGGCGCTGGTCAGGTGCCAGTCGCCCGCTCGGCTTCGACGACCGGCGGGCGCTGCCCGACCGGCGGGCGGGCGCCGAGCGCCGGCATTTCATTCCCGTGGAGCGGCGGCACCTGCGGTTGCTGCCGCCGCCGGAGCTGCGCCCGACTCGCGCCGACGTCCTCGACCGGCTCATCCCCGTCGTTTTGCTCGTGGCGTTGAGCGTGGCCGACCTGATCACGACGCGCGCCTTGCAGGCACGGGGCGGCGTCGAGCTGAACCCGGTGGGTCGCTGGCTCATCGGCCACGGCGCCCTGGCCGAGGCCAAGCTCATCGTGGCGACCGGCATGGCCGGCCTCGCCCTGCTGGCCCGGTCACGCCGCTGGATCGCCCACGCCCTCTGGTTCGTCGCGGGCATCTACGCAGCCGTCATCGGCATCCACATCGCCCAGCTACTGACGGTCCACTAGCGCCAACCCCTCCGACTTTTGGCAGCTCAGGACCGGATAGCGGACCTCAGCTGCCAAAAGTCCTGAGGGAGATCAGCGCTTGGGCTTCTCGAAGGTGGTGAGGAGCTCGATGAGGGTGCGGACGCCGAAGCCGGTGCCGCCCCGGCGGATGTACCCGGCGTCCTCGTCGGAGCGGGCGGGGCCGGCGATGTC
>JAFATL010000702.1 GCA_019243975.1 Actinomycetota bacterium
CGCCAAGGTGCTGGCGTCGCTCGGCTTCGAAGCGTTGGCCACGACCAGCGCCGGCTTCGCCAGCACCCTCGGCCGCCACGACGGCAAGGTCACCCGCGATGAAGCGATCGGCCACGGCGCAGCGCTGGCGACCGCCGTCGACGTGCCGGTGTCGGCCGACCTCGAGAACCTCTTCGCCGACGCGCCCGCTGACGTGCGGGCCAACGCGGCCCAGGCGGCCGCCTCGGGTTTGGCCGGCTTCTCCGTCGAGGACTTCACCGGCGACATGGACAAGGGCATGTACGACCTCGGCCTTGCCCGCGAGCGAGTTGCTGCCGCGGCCGAGGCGGCCCACGCCGGTCCGGCCCACGTCGTGCTCACCGGCCGGTGCGAGAACCACATCCGCGGCGTGCAGGACCTGGCCGACACCATCACCCGCCTGCAGGCGTACCAGGAGGCGGGCGCCGACGTGCTCTACGCGCCGGGCGTGTCGGGGCTCGACGACATCCGCTCGATCGTGGCGTCGGTTGACCGGCCCATCAACGTGCTCGCCCTCCCGGGCGCGCCCACCGTCGACGAGCTGGCGGCGGCGGGTGTCGGTCGGGTCTCGGTGGGAAGCGCCTTTGCGCTGGTGGCGATGGGCGCGCTGGTCGATGCCGCCACCGAGCTCAAGGAGAAGGGCACCTACGACTTCTGGTCGGTGGCCGGCCGGGGCATGGCGGCGTCGCTCCCCGCCATGAACTGACGGACGCGGGCAGCGCGATGGAGGTGACGTTCCGGCGGCTCAGCGACCACGACCTCCCGATGTTGCACCGCTGGCTCAACGAGCCCGGCGTCGTGGCCTGGTGGGAGGGCGACGACGTGTCGTGGGACGCGGTCGTGCGTGAGTACGGCACCGCCAACCCCGACCCCGTCGAGCACTGGATTGCGTCGGCGGATGGGCGCGACATCGGCTGGATCCAGTGCTGGGCCGCCGTCGACGAGCTCGACGAGATCGAGCCGTGGCGCCCGTTCGGCGTCACCGACGCGGCCGCCGGCATCGACTACCTCCTCGGCGAACCGGCCGACCGAACGCGCGGCCTGGGCTCGGAGATGATCAGGGCGTTCGTGCGCGACGTCGTCTTCGGCCTGCACCTGCAGTACACGCAGGCGTGCGCGGCACCCTACGAGGCGAACGTCGCCAGCTGGCGGGCCTTGGAGAAGGCGGGCTTCCGCTACGCAGGTACGGTCGCCGACAAGGACGGCCCGTGCCGTCTCATGATCGCCGACCGCTGAGGCTGACGCTGACCTCGCGGTGCAGGCGGCCGAAGTTGTAATACGCCGCGCACGCCCCTTCCGACGAGACCATGCACGTACCGATCGGCGTCTCCGGCGTGCAGGCGGTGCCGAACACCTTGCACTCCCACGGCTTGATGACGCCCTTGAGCACCTCGCCGCACTGGCACGCCTTGGGGTCGGCGACGCGCACACCGGGCACGTCGAAGGTGACCTCGGCGTCCCAGGCCGCGAACTCGGGCCGCAGCTTGAGCGCGCTCTGCGAGATGAACCCGAGGCCCCGCCACTCGAAGTGCGGCCGCAGCTCGAACACCTGGGCCAGGATCTCGAGGGCCTTGGGGTTGCCCTCGTCGGCCACGACGCGCCGGTACTGGTTCTCCACCTCGCACCGCCCGTCGCGCAGCTGGAGCAGCAGCATGTGGATGGCCTGCAGGATGTCGAGGGGCTCGAAGCCCGCCGTCACCAGCGGCTTGCCGTACACCTCGGGCACGAACCGGTAGGGGCGGTTGCCCACGACCGTCGACACGTGGCCGGGCCCGAGGAAGCCGTCGAGGCGCAGGTCGGGCGACTCGAGGATCGCCTTGATGGGCGGGACGATCGTGACGTGGTTGCAGAACACGCGGAAGTTGGTGATGCCGTCGACGCGGGCCTTCAACAACGTGATGGCTGTCGACGGTGCGGTCGTCTCGAAGCCCACCGCGAAGAACACCACCGTGCGCTCGGGGCTGTCGCGGGCGATGCGCAAGGCGTCGAGGGGCGAGTAGACGAAGCGCACGTCGGCGCCGCGCGCCTTGGCCTCGAGCAGGCTGCCCCGGCTGCCGGGTACGCGCATCATGTCGCCGAACGACGTGAAGATGACGCCGGGCGTCTCGGCCAGGGCGATGCCGTCGTCGACACGGCCCATCGGGATCACGCAGACCGGGCAGCCGGGACCATGAACCAGCTCGACCGTCGACGGCAGCACGTGCTCGATGCCGTGCCGGTAGATCGTGTGGGTGTGGCCGCCGCACACCTCCATGAACTTGTGATGGCGGTCGCCGGCCAGGGCCGCGATCTCGGCCACCAGTGCCCGCGCTGCCGCTGGGTCGCGGTACTCGTCGACGAACTTCACGGCTCGGCCACCGGTGATCCGAGCAGCGCCTCCACTTCCTCGTCGTAGGCGCGCCCCATCAGCTGCAGCCCCTCGAGGGCACGCGCCGCCTCCGCCTCGTCGATCTTCGACATGGCGAAGCCCACGTGGATCAGCACCCAGTCGCCGCACACCAGCCCTTCGTCCTCCAGCAGCCCGATGTTGATCACGCGCTTGACGCCGGCCACGTCGGCGCGCGCCAGGTGCTCGTGCTCGTCGAGGAACTCCACCACCTGGCCGGGGATTCCGAGGCACATGGTTGGCCGCTCCGCTCCTAGGCCCGGTACTCGAGGGACTCGAGCATCAATTCGTCGCCGTCGACCAGCACCAGCTCAGCGACCGCGCCTTCGGCGATGGTGCCCATGGCCGCCACCTGGAACGACTGATCGAACGCCTCTGGATGCACGTGGTTCAGCCGGCCCACCCGCACCCGCACGCGCGCCACCGGTCGGTTCCCGGCCCGCCGCGCCACCGCGTCGACGATCGAGGAGCACAGCCCGAGCTCGTGCACTACACCGGCCCCATGTCGGCCCGTTCGCCGATCAGGTCGTTCACGACCCGCACCGCCTCGTCCACCGCCGCCGCTACCGGCGCCGACAGGCCGATGCCCTCTTCCAGGGTGGCGGGCTGGCAGCCGACCAGCAGCAGCCGGTGCACCTCGCCGCCGAGTTGGCGGAGCGAGGCCAGCACCGTCTCGGGGTTCATCGTGTGGGCGTCCAGCGGCGTGGCGCCGCCGGCGTCGATCTCGGGCTCGATGAGCACCACCGTGCCCGGCGGTTCCTCGCCCAGGCCGACGGTGTCGACGAGCACGAGCGTGTCGTAGCCGTCGAGCAGCTCGTAGGCCAGGTGCAGGCTGCGGATGCCGAAGTCGGCGATCGTCACGTTGGGCGGCAGGTTGTGGCCCGACATGCGTTGGGCCACCTCGACGCCGAACCCGTCGTCGCCGAGGAAGATGTTGCCGATCCCCGCCACGAGCACCCGGCCGGTCAGGGGCGTGTCGACGACGCCGTTCATGCGGGCGCCACCGCCTCCACCTCGTCGGGCTTGAAGTACAGGTAGCGCCCGTACCACTCGTGCAGGTCGGCGCCGGGGTCGTCGTCGAGGGTGACCGCGACGTGGGTCTCACCGTCGAGGTCGTGGAACACGCCGGTGACGGTGGCCAGGCTGCCGACCACGAACAGGTCCTGCGCGTCGGCTCGGTGTCGCGGCTGCAGCCGCACCTTGCTGCCTTTGGCGACCTCGCCGCCCACGACGAGGGCGGTGTCGGTGGACGGGTCGGCGTCGGCGCCGTCGCGCGTGGGGAAGTGCGTCACCCCGTGCAGCTTCTCGATGAGCTCGGGCGGGAAGTCGCCCCATCGCTCGACGATCTCGCGCGTGCGCGGGTCGGTGGCCAGCGCCTCCGCCTTCTCGTCGTCGGTCATGGTGAGCACCCGGATGGCGAGCATCTCATCGATCTCGGTGCCGTCGCAGAACTCCGTCGTGCTCTGGGGCGCCACCTCCGGATGGTCGTAGAGGATGATCGGCGCGCACAGCATGACGTCGCTACCGCCGCCCGGGCCGGCCAGCACCGGCCACAGCCCGTCGGAGGTGCATGCGTCGACGGCCGCCTTGGTGAAGGCGGGCGGGTCGATGGCGGAGAAGAACACGCCGTCGTGCAGCGCCAGCAGCACCTGGGTCGACAGCAGGGCCCGATGGAGCATGACGTCGCGACTGGCGCGGGCGTCGTCCCACGACGTCAGGTTCTCCACGCTGACATGGAGCCGGGTCAGCGGGTACGGCCCGGGCAGCGGTTCGGCTCGCACGACGACACGCCCGTCGATGTTGCCGGTGGTGAACGGTGTCGCCTGCTCGAGCGGCCCGTTGACGGCGACCTCCGTCACCTCGACCGCCTGCTCGACGGCTTCGTCCCACCCGCTCGGATCGGGCTTGGCTGCCGGCATGTGCAGGAAGCGCACGCGCACGTGGAGCCGCGTGTCGCGGTCGTACTCGGCAATGCACTCCGTCGACAGGCGCCAGCGTTCGGACCCCTCGCGTGTCGCCCACGGCAGCGGGGCGCCGACGCCGAACTGGAAGCGAGCCCGGTTCTTGGCCGACGAGGCGCGATACGGGTACAGCGCGTAGCCCTCGTACAGCACGGCGTCGGCGATCGCTTGGGCGGGGTCGAACTGCGAGCCGATCGACGTCACGGCCCGTCGACCTCCTTGAGCAGCGTCTCGATCGCCTGCTCCCACGTGGGCAGGGCGCGCGCCGCCTTGAACCTCTGCAGCGCGTCGATCGTCTCCCGGGGGAGACGCAGCCACCCGCTGCCGGGGAAGTAGAGGTCCATCACCTGGCGCCATGTCGTGACGGGAAGGCGGTAGGAGGTGTCGGCGTGCCACGCCACCGGCGTGGCGGTCAGGCCGCCTTCGCCGGCGGTGAAAACGGTGCCGCTGAACATCAGCGCCAGCGGGATCTCGCCGTCGTCGAGGCCGTGCAGGTACTTGGCCGCGGCCACCTCCATGTCGTAGGTGCACGCGATCGGGAGCTCGACGTCGACCGTGCCGCGGAACCGCGGCACCGTCGTCGTCACGTTCGTCCAGAGGAAGGGCCGCAGGGTGTCGCCCCACCGCGGCGCT
>JAFATL010000175.1 GCA_019243975.1 Actinomycetota bacterium
TCCTCTTCGGTGACGTCCTCCCCCACCGCCGCCTTCACCAGATGGCGCCCGCCCAGGGCCATCGACGAGATGCCCTTCACCATCGGGATGAAGTCGGCCAACGCCGGGATGTACGCGGTGCCCGCGGCGCAGTGCCCGAGCATCGCCGCCACCTGGGGCACGACGCCCGACAACGTGACCTGCTCGCGGAACAAGGCGCCGGCCGATGCGAACGTCGACCCGCTGGTGGCCTGGATGCGCGCGCCCGCCGAGTCGAGCAACCACACGATCGGGATGCGCTGGCGCAGCGCCAGCTCGCGCATGCGCGCCGTCTTGTGCTCACCGACGGCACCCATCGAGCCCGCCATGACGGTGAAGTCGTACGCGCACACCGCCACGCGGCGGCCCTCGATCTCGCCGATGCCCGCCACCATGCCGTCGGCAGCCAGGTAGCCCTTGTCCGCCTGCAGGCCCGGGTCCATCGAGTCGGCCAGCAGGCCGTACTCCACGAACGTCCCCGGGTCGAGCAGCTTGGGCAGCCGCTCGCGCACCGTCTGCTTGCCCAGGTCGTGCTGGCGCTGCACGCGGTCGGGGCCGCCCATGCCGTAGGCGGCCTCGCGGCGCGTCGTCAGGTCCTCGACGAGCGGCTTCCAGTCGTGCAGTGCCGGGTCGTCGGCCATGGCGACTACCTACCCTTCCAAACGGGCGTGCGCTTCTCGGCGAAGGCGGCGATACCTTCGGCCGCGTCCTCCAGCTCGCTGGTGATCGTCAGCAGCGGGTGCAGCTGCTTCAACGCATCGACGGCCGCCAGGTCCCACACCGAGTAGAAGGAGTCGCGCCCGAGGCGCATGAGCGCCGGCGACTTCGACGCCAGGTTGGCCGCCAGTTCGTCAGTCGCCTTGTCGAGCTCGTCGACGGGGACGACTTGGGTGACGAAGCCGATGCGCTCAGCCTCCTCGGCATTGACGCGGCGGCCGGTCATCATCAGCTCGAGCGCCTTCTTGGGCGGCATCGACCGCATGAGGGGCACCGTGATCATGTACGGCCACAAGCCGACGTTGATCTCGGGCGTGCCGAACTGCGCGTCGTCGGCCGCCACCACCAGATCGCACGACAGCGCCAGGCCGAACCCGCCGGCGAGGGCGAACCCGCGCACGCGCGCGATGGTCGGCTTGCCGAGCGACCAGAAGTCGTTGAACAGCTTGGCCAGCTGGCCGCGCCCGTCGTGCACCTCGAGGTAAGACGAGTCCGCGCGCATGCCGGTGAGATCTGCGCCCGCGCAGAACGCCTTGTCGCCGGCGCCGGTGAGCACGATCACGCGCACGTCGGGGTCTTCCTTGGCCTTGGCTGCGGCCTCGCGGATGCCGCTGATCACCCCCCACGACATGGCGTTGCGCCGCTCCGGACGGTTGATCGTGATGCGGGCCACGCCATCGGCGGCCGCGTAGATGACCTCGTCAGCCATTGGGCGGACGGTAGCGTGAATGGGCGATGTGGTTCACGCTCGCGGCTGTCGTCACCGGCGCGGTGCTCGGTGTGCTCATCGGCCGGCGTCCCCGCCACCTTCCCGACCGCCGGTTCCGGCTCTGGCCCCTCGTCGCCGCGGGGATCGTGCTGCAGGTCGCCAGCCACGCCAGCCTGGCGCTCGTCATCGCCTCCTACGTGTTCCTGCTCGCATTCGTCGCCCTCAACATCCGCCGGCCGGGCATGGGCGTGGTGCTCGTGGGCCTCGCCCTCAACCTGGTGCCGATCGCCGTGAACTCGGGCATGCCGGTGCGGGCTGCCGCGCTCGTGCAGGTGGGCGCGGTCGACACCGGTGCCGACGCGGCATCGCTGCATCTCGGGGGCAAGCGCCACATCGAGCGGCCCTCTGACCGCCTGACCGTTCTGGGCGACATCATCGCCGTGCCCGCCGCCCACGAGGTGGTGTCGTTCGGCGACATCGTGCTGGCGGTGGGCCTGGCCACCGTCGCCTTCGACGTCGTGCGGCGTCCCCGGCGTCGTCACAGCCGGCTCGAACCGGCGTCGGTCAGCTGACCGATCCCATCCTCGAGCGACGGGCCCGCATGGGTCGGCTGGCGTCGTTGGGCCAGCGCGTCGGCTACGGCCTGCTGCTGCTCGGCATCGTCGCCTTCGTCGCCGGCCTGTTCGTCGGCTTCGGTGGCTGGGCCGGCACGGTGGTCATCGCGTCGCTCGCCGGCACGTGCGTCACCCTCGCCCCCGCCATCGTCCTCGGCTACGCCGTACGCGCTGCCCAGCGCGAAGACGACGAGCGGGCCTCGGGAAACGGGCCTTCGCGACGCAGGTAGGGTGAAAACCCCGTACCCGAAGTCGAAGGAGTCGCACCATGGCAAAGGCCGCCGTCCTCACCGGGCTGGAGCAGCCCCTCGAGATCCGTGACGACATCGAGGTGGAGGCGCCTCGGGCCGGTGAGATCAAGGTGCGCATGGGCGCGTCGGGCGTGTGCCACTCCGATCTGTCGATGCAGAACGGCACGATGATGTCGGCCATGCCGATCGTCCTCGGCCACGAAGGCGCCGGCGTCGTCGAAGAGGTCGGCGAGGGCGTGACCAACCTCAAGCCGGGCGACCACGTGATCATCTCGTGGGTGCCGCAGTGCGGCGACTGCTTCTTCTGCAACCGCGACCAGGGCTACCTCTGTGAGAACGCGTCCGCCGCCCTCGCAACCGGCGGCCTGCTCGACGGCACAACCCGCTTCACGTCGCAGGGCGCGCCGCTGTTCCAGATGGCGGCGTCGGGCACGTTCTCCGAGGTGTCGATCATCCCGGCCATCGGCGCGGTGAAGATCCCCGACGACGTCGACATGCGCATCGCCGCCCTCATCGGCTGCGGCGTGCTCACCGGCACCGGCGCGGCGATGAACACCGCCGACATCAAGCAGGGCGACACCGTGGCGGTCGTCGGCTGCGGCGGCGTGGGCCTCAACGTGATCCAGGGGGCGCGCATCAAGGGCGCGGGCGAGATCATCGCCATCGACATGAACGAGACCAAGCTGCAGATGGCGAAGGACTTCGGCGCCACCGCCACCGTCAACGCGTCGCAGACCAACCCGGTGTC
>JAFATL010000179.1 GCA_019243975.1 Actinomycetota bacterium
CCGGGAGGCCATGGAGCACGGCGAGCTCGCCGGAGCGCCCGTCTACGGGATCCGCGTGACGCTCGTCGACGGGATGATGCACGCCGTCGACTCGTCGGAGATGGCGTTCAAGATCGCCGGGTCGATGGCCTTCAAAGAGGCCGCCCGCAAGGCCGGCCCCGTGCTGCTCGAGCCGATCATGGCCGTCGAGGTCGTCACGCCCGAGGACTACATGGGCGACGTGTTCGGCGACTGAACGCCCGCCGCGGCCGCGTCGAGGGCAACGAGCAGCGCGGCAACAGCATGGTCATCCGGGCTCAGGTGCCCCTGTCGGACATGTTCGGTTACGCTACCGACCTGCGTTCGCGCACCCAGGGCCGCGCCACCTACACGATGCAGTTCGACTCGTACCAGGAAGTGCCCGAATCGGTGGCACGGGAGATCATCGCCCGGGTCACCGGCCAGTAACGCCAAGGGCCAACCAAGAAGGGATCGCACGCCGACATGGCCAAGCAGAAGTTCGAGCGCACCAAGCCGCACCTCAACATCGGGACGATGGGCCACATCGACCACGGCAAGACGACGCTCACCGCCGCGATCACCAAGACCCTCGCCGAGCGGGTGCCGGGCAACTCCTTCACCGCCTTCGACATGATCGACAAGGCCCCCGAGGAGAAGGCCCGGGGCATCACCATCTCCATCGCCCACGTCGAGTACCAGACCGAAAAGCGCCACTACGCCCACGTCGACATGCCCGGGCACGCCGACTACATCAAGAACATGATCACCGGCGCCGCCCAGGTGGACGGGGCGATCCTGGTGGTCTCGGCCGCCGACGGCCCCATGCCCCAGACCCGCGAGCACGTGCTGCTGGCCCGCCAGGTGGGGGTGCCCTACATCGTGGTGGCGCTCAACAAGGCCGACATGGTCGACGACGAGGAGCTGTTGGACCTCGTCGAGCTCGAGGTGCGCGAGCTGCTCACCGAGTACGAGTTCCCCGGCGACGACGCCCCCGTCATCCGGGTCTCGGCGCTCAAGGCCCTGGAGGGCGACCCGCCCTCCCAGGACCAGGTGGTGGCGCTCATGGACGCCGTGGACTCCTACATCCCCGAGCCCGAGCGGGCGCTGGACAAGCCCTTCCTCATGCCCATCGAGGACGTGTTCACCATCCAGGGCCGGGGCACGGTGGTCACCGGCAAGGTCGAGCAGGGCACGGTCAAAGTCAGCGACGACGTGGAGATCGTGGGCCTGCGCCCCACCCAAAAGACCGTCTGCACCGGCGTGGAGATGTTCAAGAAGCTCCTCGACCAGGGCCAGGCCGGCGACAACATCGGCGCCCTCCTGCGTGGCACCAAGAAGGAAGAGGTCGAGCGCGGCCAGGTGCTGTGCAAGCCCGGCTCGATCACGCCTCACACCAACTTCGAGGCCCAGGTGTACGTGCTCACCAAGGAGGAGGGCGGCCGCCACAAGCCGTTCTTCAACAACTACCGGCCGCAGTTCTACTTCCGCACCACCGACGTGACCGGCTCCATCGCCCTCCCCGAGGGCACCGAGATGGTCATGCCCGGCGACAACACCACCATGACCGTCGAGCTGGGCAAGCCCATCGCCATGGACGAGGGCCTCACCTTCTCGATCCGTGAGGGTGGCCGCACCGTCGGCTCTGGCCGAGTCACCAAGATCCTCAAGTAGTCAGGTAGCGACGACCCGTGGCGCAGAAGATTCGCATCCGGCTCAAGGCCTACGACCACGAGGTCATCGACCAGAGCACCAAGAAGATCGTGGAGACCGTGCTCCGCACCCAGGCCAAGGTGCGGGGCCCGGTGCCGCTCCCCACGGAGAAGCACCGCTACACGGTGATCCGCTCACCCCATAAGTACAAGGACAGCCGCGAGCATTTCGAGATGCGCATTCACAAGCGGCTGCTCGACATCGTGGAGCACGGCCCCAAGACCGTCGACTCCCTGCAGCGCCTCGAGCTCCCCGCCAACGTGGAGGTCGAGATCAAGATCCAGCAGGCCTAACCCCTTTCGCCTTCGCAAGCAGAGCTTGCTCGGCGAGCTTTGAGGTGTTCGGCTCCGGGGCAGAGCCCCTCCGCCTCACGCTGAAAACCTCTTCCTCCGGCATCTGGGGTGGGCGCCTTCGGCGCCGATCGCAGCCGCCGGATTGCCTCGCTGCTCCGCCGTAGGCGGGGTGGAAGGCAAGTCGTTATACTCGACAGGTTCTCTAAACCGACGTCCGTGGGCGCCTTCGGGAACCCCACGGCACAACCGATCCAATGCCTCGCCGGGTTCGCCCGTGCGAGGCATTCGCGTGAAGGCAGACAGGGCGAGAAGATGGCAACGAAAGCGATCGTCGGCGAGAAGGTCGGCATGACGCAGGTCTGGGACGACCAGAACCGCGCCATTCCGGTCACCGTCGTCCGCGTCTCGCCACTGCGGGTGGTGCAGGTCAAGACGGCCGAGCGCGACGGCTACGCAGCGCTGCAGGTCACCTTCGGCACCCGCAAGGCCAACGGGCTCAACAAGCCGGAGGGCGGCCACTTCGCCAAAGCGGGCGTGGAGGCGGGCCGTAAGTTGGTCGAGCTGCGCATCGACGACACCAGCGGCTACGAGGTGGGCCAGGAGCTCACCGCCGAGCTGCTGGCGGCGGGCGAGAAGATCGACGTGACGGCGGTGAGCAAGGGCAAGGGCTTCGCCGGCGGCATGAAGCGCCACAACTTCAAGGGCCAGGGCGCCTCGCACGGCAACCACAAGAAGCACCGGGCCCCCGGCGCGGTGGGCGCCTGTGCCACCCCGGCCCGCGTGTTCAAGGGCACCAAGATGGCCGGCCAGATGGGCGCCCAGCGGGTGACCACCCTCAACCTCGAAGTCGTCGAGGCCGACCCCGAGCGCCAGCTGGTGCTGGTGAAGGGTGCCGTGCCCGGCCCCCGCGGCGGCCTCGTGCTGATCAGGAACGCGGTGAAGAGCTGATGCCGAACAAGAGCTCCGCATCCCTCGACTCGTCGATCTTCGGCATCAAGCCGAACGTGGCGGTCATGCA